>JALVEE010000297.1 GCA_027008645.1 Saprospiraceae bacterium | reverse complement strand
ACATCTTCACCTCTGTTTGAAGCCCTTTGGCAGGTAAACCGTGCATCCATTTTACCTGAGCTGTTGCTTTGCCGGTATTTTGTGCCGTGAGCATTTTTTCATTTTCAAAAGCAATATCGAGCTTCAATCTATTGGGTCTAATTGTTTCTATTCTTATATCTTTGAAATAGATTTTACCCCCATATTCCATTTCAAGTCTCCAATATCCAGTGGCTGCATTTAAATCAGTATAAAACCGGCAGTCATATAGTCCGTCAAAATTTTTCCTCACTGTCCATTTTTTAACAGGTTTATTTGTAGGGTCAAATAATGTTAAGTTGATTGGCAGGTTTTGAGGGATTTTTTTCAGTTTATTATAGATGATGCAATTCATATAGACTGTGTCTCCCGGTCTCCAAACATCTCTTTCTCCATAAAAATAGACTTTGTCATTTCCTCCCCATTTTTTACCCTCAACTTGAAAGCTACTCATCGATAATGCATTGGCATCTTTGAGAGTGATAAAGGTATTTTGGCCATTGTACATCGCTTTTGCCAAATAGGGTTTCGTTTTTGTACTAATTGTAGCAAATCCAGAGCTATTAGATATAGATTGTCCAATTAGCCCGCCTTGAAAATTATAGAATTTTACTTTAGCGCCTTGAATTGGATTTGAACTTGTAATATGTGACACATAAGCCAAATATTTATCTGCAAAGGGTTGTGACTTTACTACCAAGCCCAAATCTGTACATACAAGCAGTCTCTGGTCTTGAATCATATTTTCAAAATTTTGGGAACAAGGGTTTCCATAATATCTATCATTATTCGAATCATTGTATCGTCTTCTCCCTGTATTATTGTCACCATAATAATATTCGTCCTCGTAGTAATAATCATCGCCATAACTATATGTGATATAAGGTCTGTCAAAATCAATTTGATCTATCATATCCTTATTTTCCGATTTTGTTCTTTTTTTGCAAGTGTATTTATTGTACTCAAAAGGAATAGTAAGAAACAATTTGTACAATGCTCCTTTTTCTTTTTTAATCTGATTTCCCAATGCCAAAGAATGGAAAGTCTCCTTGAAATAGTCTTTTTTATGGATTTTGAATATTGTATCCAAAACTATTCTTCCGATATTTTCGAGTCCTGTTTGATTACTTAGGTTTCCTCCGTTTTCCTGATAAAATCTATGGGCATTTTTTTCATAAATTTTAAGTATCCGAAGTCTAAAGCCCGATGCAGATACAATGGAAACAGGAATTTCCCAATTCCCATTTGGAGGTAAAATGTTACCTTGTTCTGCAATAGTTACTTTAGGTTTTGGCGGATCAAAAAACAGTTTTCTGGTGTATTTATCTTTCAATGGAAAATTAGCCAAGTTCTTGATTCCCGGTAATATATTCAAATCAAAAAATCCGTAATCGACCTTGTCAAAATATACATTTACTTCATTGTCATAGACCGTTGTAGTTCTTATTTTTCTTCCCTTGACATTGATGAGACCGGTCAAATCTTGAGATTTTTTTATCGGATCTGTGAAATTTAATACAATATGTTGATTGTTTTCGATACGATAAGAATAGAGTGAAAAGTCCGATTTTGATGGAATAATAACTTTCAAATTGGCTTCGTCATCAACATTGATGGGGGACATCGAAAGTTTTATATCCACTATTCCCGGTTCGTCTTTTCTCTTTATACCACTAATGGTAAAATCCGATACTTTATCGCTATAAGTTGAATGAGACCAAGTTACGGGGAGCTTTTTGCCATCCTGACTTGCTGAGAATGCATCTTCTACAACCTTTCGGTTTGGCTCACAGTCTGAATAATTGATAAAACCTTTTATATTGACTACTTCCATTGATTTGCTAATAGGTGCTTGGAGTTTAATATCCCAGACTTGCCTTTTGGCTTCAATATCAAATTCAAAAGTTTCCATTCCTTTTGGCATTTGAGTCAATTGATTAATATTGAATTTTATATGGTATTTTACATTGTGTTTGATTATAGGATCTTCAAGTATTATCTTGTTTCTCTCTTTATTTACAACTATGTTTCCTCCCAAATCAGGTTGAGAAGTAATCAGATTTTGCCTAATGACAATACTGTCAGGGATATTGAATCCCAGATTGATAAATATGTTGCTACATCGTGAAACAGGGCTTTGGCTGTGATTAGTTATAAAATAATTAAAATTTTTATAATTATTGGTTCTTTCTGTAGAATTAGTATTTTTTTTACAAGAGTGAAGTATTAGAATAGAGGCAAGAAGAAATAGGATTTTTTTCATCTGTTTATTTTTTATAATCCATTAATGTCAGATGGAATCTTTGATAAAAAATAATCATGCCGGTTGGTAAAAAATTCGTCAGATTATCTTTTATGTCGATTTCATCTGTATAAAATTTTTAATTAGAAATTACACACACAAATCTAATAAAAAAATCCGTATTTTTGTTGATTTTACCTATTTACTTAGAAATATTGTTATTATCTAAAAATGATTGCTTAAATCTTAGATAATTGTTCAAACAAAGCTTAATAATCGAACGATAAAATCGATAATTGCAAAATAAATTTGTAAAAAGATAAGATAATAATAGATATTGCTTTATTTTTGTACCCTTGGTATGAATTTTGTAGTACTACGGTATGGTTTAGGTCGGTTTTGTAAATAAAAATATTCAAAAGGAAAATAAAAAAATAAAAATGAAATTTAACGTATCATCTTCGGAATTATCAAAGAAACTTTCAGTCGCATCAAATGCGATAAGCCCAAAGGCAATAATGCCTATTTTGGAAGATTTTTTATTTGAATTGGAGGGTAATAATCTTACGATTAGCGCTTCAAATTTGGAGACTTCTATCGTCTTGAAAATGGAAGTCACAGGACATGAAGATGGTAGTGTAGCATTGTCTGCAAGATTGCTTTTGGATACTTTACGCACATTGCCGGAACAACCTATCACAATCGAAGAAATAGATAACAATATTGTACAAATCATTTCAAGTTTTGGTAAATACAAAATGGCTAGTGATGATTTTGAAGATTTTCCTGAGATTGAAGAAACGCCCGAAGGGGAAAAAGTTATCATCGACAGTGGGGTTTTAAAAAGCGCAATTGAGAAAACAATTACTGCCACTGGAGAAGTTGGAGTTGTAATGAATTCCATGACAGGAGTATTATTTCAATTGGATTTTAATAAAGCAATTTTTGTAGCGACAGATAGTCATCGATTGATAAAATTCACGTATAATGGATTGAAATTTGATTCTACAAAATCATTTGTGCTTCCTGTCAAAGGATTGACTCTGCTAAAGAATGCACTGTTAGATGAAGGAGAGGTGGAGATTAGTTGGACTGATAAAAATGCATTCTTTGTATTTGAGGGCTTCAAGGTTATCAGTACAATGATTAATGATGATTTTCCTAATTATAACAATGTAATACCGGTTAACAATGAGAATGTATTGTATGTAAACAGGAAAGATTTGATAAATTCATTGAAGCGATTATTGATTTTTGCAAACAAGAGTTTCAATCTTGTCACTTTGAATCTAAGTGAAGATAGCCTGACTTTGGCTACAGAAGATCCTGATTATTCCCATGATGCAACGGAGCAATTACCATGTAAGTACGACGGTGAGCCTATTACAATGGGTTTTAGTGCTAAGTTCTTTATTGAATTACTGTCAAATACAGATGATGATGAGGTTAAAATTGAGTTTTCTAATCCAAAGACGCCTGTGATAATAAACCCCGTTGAGAAAAAAGCAAACGAAGATATTATACTATTGATTATGCCTTTGATCATGCAATAAAAAGTCGTTTTTGGAGTGAAAGTAGGATTGTACTTTGGTTCTTTTAACCCGGTTCACAATGGTCATTTGATAATTGCAAACCACGTAATCAATTTCACTGATTTGGATGAGGTATGGTTTGTCATTTCCCCACAAAATCCTTTCAAGAAGAAATCCAATCTATTGGATAGTTACGATCGATTGCATCTGGTTGAATTGGCAATTGGGGAAAACCTTAGGATAAAACCATGTACTATTGAATTTAATATGCCTGTACCCAGTTATACTATAGATACATTGACATATCTAAAGGAGAAAAATCCTGAATATGATTTTACTCTGATTATGGGAAGTGATAATCTGGTGAATTTTCACAAGTGGAAAAATTATGATATTATTTTGAAATATTATAATATCATTGTCTATATGAGACCTGGATATGAGGATGTTCCGTTTTTGGATCACTCGAAAGTAAGAGCTTTGGATGCACCCCTTTTGGAAATCTCATCTTCATTTATACGTAAATTAATCAAGGAGGGTAAATCTCCACAGTATCTAGTGCCGGACAAGGTATTTCAAGAGATAGAGAGTTCTCATTTGTATAGGTAGGTGTTGGGGATTAGTGTAGGGGGAAACTTAGGACTCGAAAGCACGACTGCAAGGAGTGATTTTGAAGTTGGGTTGTAATTGAAAGGTTCAAAGTTCAAGGTTTCAAGGTTCAAGGTTCAAGGTTTCAAGGTTCAAGTTTCAAGGTTCAAGGTTCAAGGTTCAAGGTTTCAAGGTTCAAAGTTTCAGGTTTAATGTTCAAAGTTAAAAGTTCAAGCTGGAGCATAGCGGAAGCTGTAGCGAAGCGAAAGTCCCGAGTAGCGGAGCGTACCGAGGGATCTCGCATAGCGAAGCGTACTGCGGGATTCCATGTTTCGTGTTCTGTGTTTTTTTTGTTCCATGTTCAATGTTTCATGTTTGTTGGATTTTCAACAAAGATAAGGGGAAACTTAGGACTCGAAAGCACGACTGCAAGGAGTGATTTTGAAGCCGGTTTGTAATCAAAGGTTCAAGGTTTGAAGTTTCAGGCTGGAGCGTAGCGGAAGCTGGAGTAAGGCAGAAGCCCTGAATAGAGAAGCGTGCAGTAGGATTCTATATAGCGAAGCACATGAATATTGTACAACGATATTAAAAAACAGAAAAAATTTGGATATGTATTTATTTTTTATAAAATTTTAGGTAGTTTTACGTTATGAATATGAATAATGCATGATAATTAGACTTTATCAAAGGAGGATAAGATGTTGCAGGACATTGAATTTGATAAAAGGAAAAAACAGAAAAGAAGCAGAAAAAAGCAGAGCTGTATTGGGATGGGATTATAATAATTACGATGAATTGGAAGGATTGAGTTTTAAGATATATAGAGGAATATTGCAGGCAGGTAATGTGTCGAGTCAACCCGGTGGCGTAATATTGTATAAGACTATAACGGCAACAGATGCATTTTTGACCGATTATCAAGCTCAATCCGGTATATCAGTTAGTTTCCCACTATCAACTTCAGCGGGAGGAAACGGAGAGGATGCTTATATTCCGAGATTTATATTTATTGACAATGAAGCCGAGCCGCGCTTCAAATATTTTTATCGTATAATGGCAAGTTGGGAAGATGGAGGGTATACAAAATTAACCGATGCAGTAATAATAGACATCAGTCCCAATCAAAATACTGCAACGGGACAAAACTTAGGAAATTAATTTTTTTAACATAAATAAAGATTTGGAAAATGAGAAAAGATACATTTATTTTAGTTTTAGCAATATTGTTGTTTTCAATAGGAATAGTAAAAAGTCAAGAGTTGATTTTTGAAAATCAAGAAAAATTAGTAACAACAGAAAATATTTCTTGGAGTGAAGCATTTATTCCCCTTGATTTCAATAATGATAACAAAATGGATTTTGCTGGAGGTAAAGGGTCATTAATTATGTATTTGTCAAATGACTCCGGCAATTATGATAAAAAAGAATTAGGTTGGACTCCCGGATTTGTTATAAAATATATGGATTATGACAATGATAGTTTAAAGGATATTCTTTTTTCGGGAAATTATTTTTATAAAAATATAAATGGGGATTCGTTGAAAGGAAGTGGAATAAATATTTCCGGCTGGAAAAAACAATTTGCCGATTATGGGGATGTTGACAATGATGGGAATATTGATATTTTGGTTACAAACCCGAGTTCATTTGATAATGATGAATTATATATTTACTTCGGTAATGGTGATAATACTTTTGACGAAGTTGTTGTTGATAAAACTGTTAGAAGTTTTGGATATAAAAAATTCGTTGATGTAAACGGTGATGGACTTTTAGATATTGGTGTAATTAATGGATATTCCGAAAGAAATGTAATGCTATTTACCAATAATGGCGATAGAACATTTACTAAATTAAAAATAGACAATTATATTTATAATAACCCATATTGTTTTGATTTAGTTGATTTGGATAATGATGGAGATAAAGATATTTTGTTGTCAGGATTGTATAGTGATAAAGGGCTTTATGTAATGGAAAATGATAATGGCACATATATTAGTGAAGTGATAATTAATTTTGAAAAACAATTGTTTTTTAGAAGTGAAGACATTGATTTGGATGGAGATGCAGATATAGTTTTTCTTTCAAAAGACGGTAATCAATTTCATATGTCTTATCAACTGAATAATGGAGGAATGCAATTTTCTTCAGTGAAAACAATAGGAACTATTACAGGATATAATTCTTGGAACTTTAGTAGTCCTGAAACATACAAAAATTGGTTTAGTATTATAGATGTAGATAATGATGGAGTAAAAGATATTGTATTGAATGCACCTTGGGATAATGAAATTGTTTGGTTCAAAAACAAAACAGAAATTATTACAATTACAAATCAACCACAATCTATAAATATATGCGAAAACCAAAATGCAACTTTTGCAATTACCGCCTCGGGTGAAAACCTCAGCTACCAATGGCAAAAAGATAATACAGATATCTCCGGTGCTACTTCAGATAGCTATACCATTAGTACCGTATCAGCATCCGATGCAGGAGAATACAGGTGTGTGGTATCAGGTGATGGCGGTACTGTGACCAGCGATGCAGCTACTCTTACCGTAGTTGCAAATACAACAATCACCATACAAGCTCAATCACAGACAGTATGCGAAGGACAATCCACTTCATTTGCAGTAGAAGCCACAGGTGACAATATCAGCTACCAATGGCAAAAAGATAATCAGGATATATCGGGAGCTACATCAGCTACTTATACCATAAATAGTACCACTACCGGAGATGCAGGTATTTACACCTGTGTAATTTCGGGCACTTGCGGTACAATTACCGGCGATGCAGCAACCTTGACAGTAAAGGTATTGATATCTATCACTGCCCAACCGCAATCAATAGAAATAAATAAAGGAAAGCAAGCAGTATTTTCCGTTGCAGCCAGTGGCACTATATCCATATACCAATGGTACAAGGATGGTACGGCATTGTCTGACGGAGGCAAATATACCGGAACTACCACTGCTCAACTGACTATATCCGATGTAGCACAAAGCGAAGCGGGAAGCTATATGGTAAAAGTATCGGGCGAATGTGGAGATGTCACATCCGATGCAGCAACATTGTCGGTACTGACTGCGACTGATGATCTTGCAAATGCCGATATCACCATAATACCGAATCCCGCACACAACTATATCAAGATAATAAATACAGGACAAAATATAAACAAACTGGAAATATACAATACAGCGGGTATCAAAGTACTACAAAAATCAAAGGATTTTGGGCATATCGACTTATCCGGTTTGGAAGCAGGAGTATATTTTGTGAAGGTGGTGAGAGGTAGTGAGGTGAGAGTGGAGAGGGTGGTGCATGAGTGATGGGGTTTTCGTGTTCCAAGTTTTTTTTGTTCCATGTTCCAGGTTTCGGGCTGGAGCAAAGCGTAAGCTGGAGTGAAACGGAAGTCCCGAGTAGCGAAGCGTACCGAGGGATTCAATGTTTCATGTTTGTTGGGGTTTCGACAGAGATAAGGAGAAACTTAGGACTCGAAAGCACGACTGCAAGGAGTGATTTTGAAGCCGGCTTAGCGAAGCGTACCGATGGAATTTGAATATCGAATATCGAACAGGGATTTTAGATTCAAGAAGTTGAAAGGCGAGGTCAGAGATACTCGCCTAACAGAGGAATTGTGTAGCAACTGTGGGTTGGGGGTTTCCCGGTTTAGGAACAAAATGAAAAATCGAAAAGCTGAATCATATAAGATAATCAATAATATCAATTTGGATCAGACAATATGGCTTAAGACAAGTTTAATATCTATCAGGTTTTAGAACGATAATGAGTGTAGAAAGATACAGAAATGCAGACATAGAGGATTTGAAAGAACAAATAAATTTGCATCATCCGTTTAAGTAAAGGAACAAAATGAATAATAAAAACGTTATCTTTATGAAAGTTAAACTTTGAAATTATGGAAGGAATCTTGTATGTTACAGATGATAATAATAAGAAAAAGTTTGTCCAAATAGACCTTGAAAAATATGGTGAACTGTGGTCAGAGTTTTATGATGTTCTTATAGCTGAATCAAGGAAAAATGATAAAAGAATCCCATTGGAAGAGGTAAAGAGAATGTTTGCAGCTGATGAATTATAAAGTAGAATTTACCACAAGAGCTATTAAAGATTTACGCTCCTTGCCAAGAGTTTATCAAAGTAAAATAATTGATAAATCTGAAGCTCTTTCTAAAGATCCGTATCCTCATGGATGTATGAAACTAAAAGGGCTTAGAGAAGAATTTTGGCGTATTAGGGTTGGTGATTATCGAATTTTATATCAAGTTGATGATTCTGTTAAGATAATTGATATAAGAAGAATTGGACACCGAAAAGGCATCTATTAAAAAAGGTATTGCAAGCTTTTTTTGGTCTAACTCAACCAACTCATTAAAGTAAACAAAAATATTTCTAATATATTTCCTATCATGGTTTTCTGAATTTTCTAAATAAATAAAGATTTCAGTAAATTTTGAGATCAATATATTTTTCGTAGAAGCTGTATTTTTGCATAAACAAAGCCGAAAGTAACATCAGATTGTTAACTTTTTTCAATTCATCTTCAGTCAACAAATTCAAATTTAGAACGCTGAACAACTCCGTGAAATATATTTTCAATTTAGGCAAAGCCTATTTCACGGGGTAAAGGAATGGTGATTTGAGAAGTTGAAAGGCGAGGTCTGAGACACTCGCTTATCAGGTGACATTTGGAATCAAGGAAAAGAAATGAATGAATTTTGAACTTAATTTATGGATTAGGTGTTACTAATTACGTACTTAATAAGTAACGTAAATTATGAAAGTAATAAATTATACAGAACTTCGCCTAAATCTAAAGCACTGGCTAAACTCAGTCGTTGATGATGTTGAGGAGATAATTATTAAAAGAAAAAATCAAAAAGATTTGGTGCTTATATCCTTGGAGGAATATAATTCTTTGGTAGAAACGAACTATTTATTGTCAGGGAAAAATAGAGAAGTATTATTGGAGTCCATAGCTGAAGTGAAAGAAGGTAATAAGCAGTACCAAGATTTGATTGAAGAATGAAGATAGCATGGTCAAGTATAGCATGGAATGATTATCTCTATTGGCAAAAAACAGATAAGAAAAAGCTAAAACGGATAAATCTTCTTATCAAAGAAACTTATAGAAATCCATTTGAAGGAACGGGGAATCCCGAACCATTAAAGCATGAATTGCAGGGGTTTTGGTCAAGAAGAATAGATAAAGAACATCGATTGGTGTATTCATATTCTAAAGGAGAGTTGTTGATAGTTGCCTGTAGATATCACTATTAAGATTAGTCTAAAAACTGGCTCTTGCTTGCATTCTGCCTTGGTGGATTATATCAGAACCTTGAGATTTTTTGCCCGTATATTGAAAAATGATGTCCAAATTGTTTTTCAATCTCTTGTTGAGTTGTATATCCCAAATGAAATTATGACCGTCTTTTAGCCCGTTGAGCATTGATAATTCGATAAGTTGGCTATTACCACCCTGATATTTGATTTTAACATAGCTAAGTGATAATTTTATTTTGGTTTTTTTGATTTTTAGTATTTTTCCCGAGAGTTTTAGGTAGTGAAATTGTGCTTTTTCTTGTTCTCCCCATTGGTTCTTCTTGTCGGTATAGCTATAATTTAATTTTACTCCGTATTTTTTACTGAAAAATATATTAAATTCTTCACCCAGACTATAATATTTGAAGAGATAGTTGCCGGAAGTAGCATAGTCAATTTCAAAAAGCTTTTGTCCTATGGTAAATTTAGAAAGCATATCCAGATAGCTCTTGTAATTGATGCGCAATACGCTATAATACTCTTTGATGCTATTTTTTGTAAAACCTCCTACTTGAAAGTTTTGTCTTGCAATATCTTTGAATCCAAAATGAATATCATAAGCAGGATCACCTCTATTATAAAACAATGTCGCATTGTAATTGAAAATATACGATACTAAGGAACTATCCTTTAGGTCGGTTACAACAGGGAAAAGGTATCCCCCCTCTGTAGAATGTGTTTTTTGCGTCATTTTGAAAATAGAGAAAAAGCTCAATTTTGAAACAAATTCTTCGAAGTCGTTTTTCTTTTTTGAAAAGAATTTTGAAGCATTAATCTTGAAAGTATTATTGAGCAATGTGGAATTTATGCGTTGAAATTCGTTGTTGAACTGTGCTACACGGACATAATTAGCGGTATCAATGCCAGATACTTGTCTGAATTCACTATTTTGCTTTATCGAATCCATATTTTCATCAATCCATATATAATTTCCTTTTTGACCTTTGCCGGCATATACAAAAACGAATTCGGTCTTTGCTTGCTGACCTGAGCCGAATTCTATATTGGTATTTGCATAAATGCCCCCTTTTAGTAAATTCAATGTATGCTGCAATTTCCCTAAAATATTAGATTCAGGCTTACGAGTGTTTGATATCTTATTCAATATATTAAGTTGTCTAAAGGAAATATTATAGTTTAGTTTTGATATTGTTTGCACATTCCAATTGCCCTGAATTCCCAATTCCGGTGCTCCGGTATATTCCTTAAATTCATTGTTGTGGGGCAAATAATCCTTTCGATAGCCAACATACAGGCTTAAGTTTGTAGCTTGAGAATTTTTTGTATTGAGATAAAACTTATAGTAATCATAATTAAAACTGTTATTGGATAGGCTATCATTATTCAATAGCCTAATCTCATTTCTTTCCATTTCATAATACACTCCCAAGCGAGTATCATTGAGAAAAGCTATTTTTTTTGAAATATTCAATTTTGGTCTAAAAAAATCCGTTTTTGATATTTTATCCTTGCTGAGTAGTAAATTTCCCTCGGCAAAAAGCGTGAATCCATTATTTTCGTACTGTATTTTTGGTACGTGCTTGTTTCCTGTAAAATTGCCGGATTGTGTAAATCCCGAGTAATTGTAGGATAGTGTAAGTTTAGATATTTTGACCGAAAAATCATTTAGAATAAAATGCTCAGTGGTATTTACCGGACTATTGCTCAGATTCCAATCTCTGGTAAATTCCGGTGAACGATATGGATTGAGAGGATTAAAATTGAGCCCCGAATATTCGTATTTGGTTGAATTGCTTATTTCAAATTCCTGTGATTTGATATTGAATTTCTTAGAAGTATTGAGCCTCACCAATGCTGCCAATCCAACATTATCGTCATTGTTTTTGTCTGAATACCTGTTTTTATCAACATTGCTAAGGCTTGTTTCAATATTGATATTTGTGTTTTTGGATAGGGATATATTTGTACCCAATGATATCAATTGTCTTTTTTCAGGAGGAATCAATTGTATTTTTGGTTCGTAATTTCCATTTCTAAAACCTACCCAACGGTAAACTCTACCATTCAAATGCTTGGAGGTGTCTATGGCGTAGCTGCCGTTATTTTCTCCAAAATCAGTAAAATAAACGATGTACTTCGAGCTATCTTTGTTATTGGTATAGACCAAAATAGAATCGTTAATGGCGGGATTGAATACTTTTTTATAAAAAATAGTATTGAAGATATCCGTGGTGTCTTTTATAGACCTAATTCCGGAACGGTAGCTATTTCTCAAAGAATCCCCACTTTCTTTTAACAATGCTATATCGGCGGAATCCAATTCTATCAAACCGAGTGCATTTTTGGAATCCTGTTCATTATAAAAATTGAAATACACATTATTAAGGCTATCGCCATATGTGCTGTTTAGGGTTTGTAAAGACTTAAGATAATTTTGGTCTGAGTATTCAAATTCTACGATTATTCTTGAATTTTCGGTTATCATATTGTTCACAAAAGTGATTTCTGCGATATTGTAGTCAATGATATAGTCAAAATCCCTACCTCTTTTAAGCAATTTACCGTCGAGATACACTTTTTCTGTTCCTGAGAGTATGA
>JALVEE010000296.1 GCA_027008645.1 Saprospiraceae bacterium | reverse complement strand
TTATAGGGACCTTGATTTCCATTTGTTACTTTTAGTGTATGTCTTGAAAATTTTCCTTTGGAAATAGCAAAACTGACACTGTTTTTTATAGTTTTATCATTTTTTAATTCTAATTGGTTGGAGTATTTTAATCCTTTGAGTTTTTTGCTGTATCTTGAAAAATATCCTTTGGGGTTTCTCAATTCAAAATCCCCGGCTATAAGAGAGTGCCGGTCTTTGCTTATCTCGATAAATACTTTGTCAAATTCATTCAATCTCTGTGTAGAACCCTCGGGTTGAATCGGTATATTCGCATCGGATATGGCAGCTTTTAGTTTGATTCCACTACCTATATTTCCATTCATTTGGAGATTTAAGCTGGAGTTTAGTACAAGGTTTTGTTTGTTTCCTATGGAAAATCCTCTGGAGAAACTACCGTCATAATCAAGAGTTGAGGGTACAATAGGAATACTTTTATCCCTTGCTGTCAAGTCATAACCTATGTAAATTGCTTTTTCGGATTGTTTGAGTGCAAATGAATTCTGATGGTAATAATACTTACCTAGATTTAGAGCAAGGGTTTTGTATTTGATAAAAATGGTATCATTCAGATGTTTTTGAAATGATTTTTGTTTTAAGACGACTTTTGTATTATTTACAAAATATTCATCTTTATTGAAAATTAAGCTATCTTTGGTAAAAATATCGATTGATGAGGGAATAATCGTAAGGCTGTCTTTGATGAGGACTGCTGAGTTTACAATTATTCTTTTGTGTTTTGACATATTTTTTTGCTGTGCAAAAGTGGCATTTTGTACAAAAAAAATATTGAATAATAAAAAAACAATATGTAGGTAGTTTATTTTCAAATTATAGAAATATTTTTTTAAAAATAAAGTTTATAATAGAAGTTGTTAAATATAAAGACCAAAACCCAACCAAATATTACAAACTATGGATCAAAAAACGACATTAGTAGATATAATTAAATTGATTTATAAACGCAGAAAAAAAATATTAATTGCTACATTTTTAGTTTCCGTCATAACTGCAATTGTGATGCTGATGATGCCTAACTACTATAAGGCTATTACGACATTTTATGCAGCGAGTACCGATTTGATAAAACCGGATCCGATTGGTGGAAATGTAATTCAAAAGAAGTATTATGGAAACAAGGATGATATCGATCGTGTGTTGACGGTTGCTAATTCAGGTGTGATTAGGAAGAAACTGGTGGATAAATTTGATCTATACAATCATTATGATATTGACAGTACGGAGAAATTAAGTGAGTATAAAATAAATAAAAAGCTTTCAAAGCTATTTGTAGTGAAAAAAAACGAAAGGGATGCGATTGAACTGTCTATTGAAGATAAGGATAGAAAATTGGTGGCAGATATAGCCAATTCAGCCAGAGATATGATACAGAGTGAGTTGAGCGGCATAGTTAAATCCATTCAACAATCACAGATGGATTCTTATAGTAAAAAAGTTAAAGCTAAAAATCAACAGTTAAAAGTATTGATAGACAGTATCAAAAGAATAAAGGATAGATATTCTATTTTTGATATCGAAACACAAGGTGAAAGTTTGGCTAAAGAAATAACACAAACAAAGGGGAATCTTGCATTTATGCAGTCAAAACTCAGTTTGATAAAAAACATGCGCGGTATCAAAAGGGATTCTATTAGTTTCTTAAAAGCTAATATCGCAGGTAATATTTCAAAGCTTCATGATTTGGATTCCTTGGCTATAGTCTTTAATTCCGCCTCGATGAATGTAGGTATGTTGGTGAATCAAAAAAATCAATTGGCTAAACAACTTGCGATAGATAATGTCAAACTAAATCAACTAAAATCGATGTTGGAAGCTAATCCAAAGGTATTGCATATTGTGGAGGAGGCAAAAATGCCATTGAGGAAGTATAGACCTGTGCGTTCACTTTATGTACTTGGAGCATTTATATTGACACTCTTATTTAGTATTTTGATTGTAGTTATAATGGAGGAAAATAAAAAAATCGACTGGAATTAGTACTAAGCATATGGATTTTTTTAAACCAAAATCTAATCTTTTTTTTTCATCAGCGATTGCATTCCTTTTGGTATTCGTTCTCTTGGGTATTTTTACAGAAACAGTTTATATTTGGCTTATCCCTTTGCTTTTTGTATCTGTCTTTTTCGTTATTAGAGATGTGCGATGGTTATACTATATTTTCTTTTTAGTATTACCAATGACTATTGAGTATTATTTGCCTAATGGGACAGGAATTGACTTGCCGGGCGAATTGATTTTATTGTTATTGACAGGGCTTACAATTTTGTTTACGGCATCAAAATTTGCATCGATTGATATGTCGATATTGAACAATAAGATCACGATATTGATATACATTCATTTGGCTTGGATACTATTTACCGTGTTGTTTTCTAATTTCCCTAATGTTTCTGTTAAGTTTTTTGCAGCAAAATTTTGGTATATTATCCCGATGTATTTTCTAACGGTATTGGTGTTGACAAAAGATAATTTAAAAATTGTGTTAAGGAATTTATTGCTTGTCACGGGGGTTACGGTAATTTATGCCATAATTGAGCATTCCAAGACTTCGTTTGATTTTTCGACCGTAAATAAAGCACTTCAACCTTTTTTTAGGAATCATGTCAATTATGCATCATTGCTTACGATTGCTTTTCCTTATATGCTTTTGATGACTTATTGGTACAAAAGAGGAGTTGTGAAGTATCTTGTATATTTTGGGATAATACTGTTTTTAGCTGGAATATTTTTATCTTTCACAAGAGCTGCTTATGTGGCTGTTTTTGCAATGATTGGATTTTATTTTGTCATAAAGCTAAGAGTTTTGAAGCCGGTTTTGATCATAGGAGTGACAGGAATTGCATTAGTGTTTTATTTTTTATTAAAACAGGACAATTATTTGAATTATTCACCCGATTTTGAAAAAACAATCACCTATGATGATTTTGATGATATCGTTAATGCGACCTATAAAGGGACTGATTTATCCACTGTGGAAAGGGGATATAGATGGGTTGCAGGCTATCAGATGATAAAGGAAAAACCTTTGATGGGGTATGGTCCGGGTACTTTTTACTTCAATTACAAGCCCTATACTTTAAAGTCGTTTGAAACATATGTAAGTGATAATCCTGAGAAATCCGGTATTCATTCGTATTATCTGATGACCTTTGTTGAACAGGGGTTAATAGGTTTGTTGATATTTATTTCTTTGGTTTTTTACTCATTGATATATGGGGAGAGGCTTTATCACAGATTGGAAGATGATGAATTGAAGCACATATTGATGTCTGTAATGCTGTCTTTCCTCGGAATCTATTTGATTTTAATGATTAATGATATGATCGAATCGATAAAAGTAGGTACAATATTTTATTTCAATCTTGCTCTTCTGGTATTGATAGATAAATGGTCTAATAGCAAAAAAAAGAGCCTTGCCGTGAAGCAAAGCCCAAAACTAACTAAAACTTAACAAAATCTATTTATCCACCACATTTTCCTGCACCGCATTTACTATCTTTCTTTGCTTTACCATCTCCACATTTTCCGGCGCCACATTTTCCCTCACCACATTTTCCATCTCCACATTTGTGAGCGTCTTTTGCTTCAGAAGCACTTATAAATCCATCATTATTCTTATCTAATTTTTTGAACATTTTGGCATGACCTCTCATAAACTCATCTTTGGACAGAAAGCTATTTCCATCTGTATTAAAGTCATCAAATTTAGGACATTCGTCAGCGGTCACTTTACCGTCATTGTTTTTGTCTTTTTTAGGAAAAGCTTTTAGAGCAGCGGCTTTGAATTCACTCATTGAAACTTTGCCGTCGCCGTTAGTGTCTTTGTCCATAAAGTTTTTCTTTTTTCCCTCAGCCTTGCCGTCACCGCATTTACCTGCACCGCATTTACCTGCACCACATTTACCTGCGCCGCATTTACTATCCGTGGTTTTAGCTTTTTTTGCTTTAGATCCACCGCATTTACCGCCACCGCATTTGTCTTCTGCAATATTGTGGCTTATCATTCTAAAAGTTGCAATATTGTCGTCGATGCTTTGTTTTTGTATATTAATTTCTTTGTTTGTATTGATGTTTGTTGTTTCTGCTTTTTGAAATCCAAACATTACCATTGCTCCTATAAGAAGAAGACTAAAAAATAAAATTGTTTTTTTCATGATTTTTAAATTTAATTGTTTTTTAATTTAGTAAAATAATAAGTTAATCTTTTTTTGATATTAAGTGTTGTAAACTGAATTTTCCCGGGCCGTAAACGAATAATGTAAACAGCATAATCATATAGTATAATGGTATTTCAAAACCGTTTTCTCCGGCGTCAAAATGTTGAAACCCATGTACGGTCACAATAGCAACTATCATTACGATGATAAGAGGTATTGATATTAATCTTGTAGCAAATCCTAAAAAAAGTAGAATGAAACCGGCTGTCTCTGTAAGTGTCGCCATATAGGCATTCAATGTCGGAAAAGGCATTCCCATTCCATCAAACCAAGCGGCAATACCATCTATATCTTTCCATTTCATCATAGCAGGTTTGTAGAATCCATATGCTAAAACAAGTCTCATAAACAGTAAAGGTAAATCTCTCAAAGATTCCAATTTTCCTGTTAGTCTTTTACACATTTCTTTCATTTGATTTTTCATTTTTAATAATTCTTTAATTTTATATCAATTTATTTGTTTATTCGTTCGAACACAATTGTAGTCGTTGTAAATTATAATTCCTTACAATTTTTTTAATTTTTTTATTTTTATAAGCTCAACCCTCAACTCAGCCCATGCCTCATTTTTGTTGAACCTTATTTTTATTTTGAATAGATTTTATAAGGTGATAGGTACTAAGAGAGTTCTTAGTTTTTGAGTATTATATTAACCTCTGGGAATCTTAATAAAATAGATGTTATTTTTTACGGTGAGCTTATATGATCTCAACCATGGATTGTATCTCTTCAGTATGCGGTAAGTAATGCCGTGTTGATGAGCAAAATCCCCCAGATTAGCTATTGATTTTGTAATCTTTACAGTAAAATAGTTTTTCAAAGGTGGATATTTTTCATTTTCATCAATATAGAATCCGTAATCATTTGGATTTGAGATAATCTCTTTCAATGCAGTGATTCGGTACAGGTATCTCATCGTCTCTTCATTGAGATTGAGATTAAAATAATTATTCTCTTTTTCTCTTGATAATGCTTGAGAGTATTTTCTTGCGCCTAGATTATATGCTGCGGCAGCTGAAGTCCAAGAGCCGTATTTGGATTTTAGCTTGTTTAGATATTTGCAAGCAGCTTCGGTAGCTTTCTCGATATCGTACCTTTCATCTACTTCGTCATATATCTCAAGACCGTTCTCTTTTCCTACAGATTTCATAAATTGCCAATAGCCTGAAGCACCTGCAGGAGAGACGACATTTCTCAGTCCGCTTTCCGCAACAGCGAGGTATTTAAAGTCATCAGGGATGTGATTTTTCTTTAGTATTTTTTCGATAACAGGAAAAAACCTGTTAGCCAATTTTATATTTTGTATGGTTGAAGAGTGATAATATGAATTAACCATTAATTCTCTATCCAATCTTTCCCAAATATCATTGTCCTCAATAGGTATTCTCTCTCCTGCAAAAGTATAGCTTCTCTTTTTAATCGGTGCTTTGACTACTTGTGGTAAGGGTTCAATGCTTGACACGAGATTAACAGTATCTATTGTTTTAGTGCTTGATATTAAAAACACAATTAGAATTGTAGCTATTGAGCTTAATATTGCTATTTTTATATTGTTCATATTTCTGATTTTATTTAGTGTATGTTTCTTACATTCACCAATTAGCTAACGGCATTTACCTTGGGAATATTACTCCTCTTCAAAAATTCCAACCGTATTCTCTTGTTTTTCAAAATCTTTTAGCCCCGGTAAATCTTTCATGCTTTTCATTCCAAAATAATCCATGAATTTTTTTGATGTCTGATAAATCAATGCTCTACCCGGACCATTATCTCTCCCTTGGATTTCTATCAATCCTTTGTCAAGTAGTTTTTGGACAGTATAGTCACAATTTACCCCCCTTATCTGTTCCATTTCCGGTTTGGAAATGGGCTGTTTGTAAGCCACAATAGCAAGTGTTTCCAAAGCGGCTTTCGACAACCTTTTTGTAGTGAGTGCTTTGAGGTATTCACCGACTATTTTATGGTAAGCTCCTTTTGTCATAAAAGAAAATCCGTTGGATATCTCAACTATCTCAAAACTGTATTCATCAGATTTGTATTTGTCAACCAATGCCTCTAAAACTTTATCCAATTCATCGCGTTTCAATACGGTTTCAAATGATTTATTGACTACATACTCTATTTCGTCCTTGGAAATAGAGTTTTCAGAAGCAAAAATCAAACTCTCTATATATCGGTGAAGTTTCGTCACGATCTAATTTTTTTATGTTGTGCAAATATAAAGAAAAGAGCTTGCATTACAATTCTTTATTATATCTTTCTTGCAATTTATTTAAAAAATCAAATAAATAATCATTCATCCTATCCGTTTCAAAAGCCCTTAAATCCCTTTCGCTCTGAATAAATTTTTCTGTTTCATCAAATTTTAAGTCTTTCGGGTTGTTCTCTATCATCGCTTCTATTGCCTTGTGCGTAAATTCCAAATGACACATAAAACCATATACATTTTTACTGTATCTGATTATTTGTCTTGGACAGCCCTTGCTTATGGCTAATACGCTCGCATTTTTTGGCAATCCCGGCATATCGGAATGCCAATGCCCTGCCTTTAGTTTTTGAGGAAATACACTTGTCAAAGAATCCTCTCTTCCCTTCGCGGTGAATTTAATCTCAAAAAACCCTATTTCTCTATGGGGGCTCTGCTGTGTTTTTGCGCCTAATGCCTCGGAAATAAGTTGCGCACCCAGACAAACCCCTAATACAAATTTACCATTTTCGATTGTATTTTTTATAAAAGCTATTTCCTTTTTGCCGTCAAAATGCGGGCATTCTTCGCGACTTGTGCTTGGAGATTGCGGTCCACCCATAATTATCAAAAAATCAAAATCAATATCATTTTTTGGTAGTTTTTCTCCTAAGTAAAACCGTGTATAAGACAAATTGTGTTTTTGACCTAAAGCCCAAGTTTCGATAGCCGCCGGTTGTTCAAATTCTTCGTGTATCAAAAAATGTATTCTCATTATTAATTGTATTTTAAAAAAAAGTATGAGTTAGAGTACACTAATTAATTATTTTAGTAAAAATCTTTAAAATGTCCATTTCCCCACAAAAACAGATGTAAAAATAGCATTTTAAGACAAAAACAGCGAATACAATCTTATTTGTTAAAATAATTATACACAATTTCGGGTTTTTAATAAGGTGCATTTCGTTTTTCTAAGATGAGTTTGACCATTTGGTGTGAGTTTAAATATATCACTTACGATAATAAACAAAAGCTTTTGACAAAGACATGATAATTATTTCGAATAGAATTCTTGTTAAGATCATCACTTTCAATTTTGCAAGGGCAATTACTATATTTCCTTTTATTTTTGTATCTGATATCAAATCAAAAGATGACAAGGTTTTGATTAATCACGAGATGATACATATTAGACAACAGATCGAAATGCTGATAATCCCGTTTTATATTTGGTATTTTTTAGAGTTTATATTCAGGTGGATTCAATTTGGAACAAGGTATGATGCATATATCAATATCTCCTTTGAAAAGGAGGCTTATGCCAATGAAATCAACCTTAATTACAATAAATCTAAAAAGTTTTGGTCTTTTCTTAAATACATTTAGTGTTTTTTGTCGTTGTTAGTATGATGAGGGAATTTATGCCTTGTGGAATACTTGGTTTATTGGGTTTCTTTATTACTTTTGGCAAATTATTTTCTATTAAAAACTCAAGCATGATAAAAAAAGTATTTTTGACTCTATTCGTTTCTCTATATTTATTCAATTATTCATTTGGTCAAAATCAAAAAAAATCCATAGATAGAGATATTGCATGGACTCAAATGATCTCCAACCCTGAATATAGCTTACAAGAAGTCCAAAAAAAGTTCTATGAAAAATGGGCGGACTTGTCTTTTGTAGATGAGGATGAATTCAAGCTTTTTAAAAGATGGGAGTATTGGATGGAAGCTATTGTTGATAAAAATGGATATTTTGATTACGAAAAAGTAGCAAGGGAATATGTTCGCTATAAACAAGATTTGGAGAATAATCATTTTCGTTCCGGTGAATCTGATTGGAAGCAACTTGGTCCGTTTGGATTTGTGTCTCACTACGGTATCGGTCGTGTCAATGTTGTGGGCTATGATCCCCATGATATCAAAACCCTTTGGCTTGGATCTCCTGCCGGTGGTTTGTGGAAGTCCACAGATGCAGGTAAATCCTGGACTGCTATAAGTGACGATTATCGTATGATGGGAATTTCGGATATAGAAGTGGATTATGACAATCCGGATATAATCTATGTTGCAACAGGCGATAGGGAAGCAGGAGATACACATACGTATGGTATATTCAAATCAACAGATGGTGGTAAAACTTGGAATGATACGAATTTTCCTAACGATTATCGTATCACAGAATTGTTGATTAATCCTCAAGACGGGAATCAATTGTATGCTTCATCCAATAGAGGTATCTATAAGACTGTTGACGGAGGCGCCAATTGGACTCAAATATTATCTGGTGTATTTATCCAACAGATGGTACATAAGCCGGGAGATTTTAATGTGATATATGCAACTAATAAACCGGGCAGCAATGAAAAATTGACTTTTTATCGTTCCGGAAATGGAGGGGATAATTTCAAGGAGTTGAAAATTGGAGCTATGTCAGAAGATGTAACAAGAGCAGCTATTGCAGTTACACAATCAAATCCCGAACTTGTTTTTTTATCGGCCGCAATTGATAAAGATGGTTGGGATGGACAAGATTTTGAAGGCTTGTACAAGTCCACAGATAGTGGTAATTCATTTGCTAAAGTACAAGTTGAAGACCCTCCTCAATTGGGCTCACAATCGTGGTATGACTGGACATTTACCGTTTCTCCTGATAATTCCGATGAATTATTTGCAGGTGGAGTAAGATTATATAGATCGAATGACGGTGGCAACACTTGGGTTCAATCTGTCAATTGGTCCAATCCCAACAATAATGATAAATTTCACGTAGATCATCATTATATCGGTTTTCAGCCCGGGACTCTCAATCTATTTGTAGGTTGTGACGGCGGTATTTACAAATCAAATAATAAAGGGGAGTATTGGAAAGCGCTTAACGATAATTTGTCCATAACACAATATTACAAAATGGGAGCATCTACAACAGTAGAGCACTTAATTATCGCCGGATCTCAAGATAATGGTACTCACCTTTTGAACGGAGGGAAGTGGAGAAGAGTGCTGGGAGGTGACGGTATGGATTGTGGTATTGATCCCAGAAATCCCGATATTATGTACGCCAGTTGGCAATTGGGAAATATTTATAAATCTATCAATAGAGGAAGTAGCTTCCATGCTATGATTGATAAAAATACCACGAATGAGAAAGGAGCTTGGGTGACACCTTTGGCTATAAATCCACAAAACCCGGATATTCTTTATGTAGGGTTTGAGAGTATGTGGAAATCAGTCAATAAAGGAGAAAATTGGTCTAAAGTCTCAGGGATACTTGAGAATAGTGAAACAATAAATGTTGTTGAGATTTCTCCCTCTAATCCGGATATAGTTTATGCAGGAACCCGGAGAAAATTGTACAGAACAAAAAACGGAGGCTCCAATTGGACAGCTATAAATAATCCAAATAACTATTTTATAAGAGATATGGCCGCCAGCTACAAGAATCAAGATTTGGTATATGCAGTATCCGGATACGATGTCTTGAAAAGTTTGGATGGGGGCTCCTCTTGGAAAAAAATAAACGGGACTTTGCCTAATGTTCCCAAAACATCAATCGCTATACAAAACAATAGTTTGGAAAGTATTTACCTCGGCACTTTTATTGGTGTTTTTTATACGGATAACACTATGAGCGATTGGATACCTTATAATGAAGGACTACCTCCGGTCAGAATCGGCGAATTGGAAATCAACCCTCAATTTGGTAAATTGAGAGCGGCTAGTTTCGGTAGAGGAATGTGGGAGACAAATCTCTATGATTATAATCCTGATTTGCCTTACTGTACTACTATTATTTATCCTGAAAATAATAGTAGAATAAAAACAGATGATATTAAGTTTTTGTGGGATAAAGTAGAGAAAGCCGAGGGTTATATTATAAGTATAGGAACAGAGTCCGGTGCGAGTGATATATTGGATAGTATG
>JALVEE010000295.1 GCA_027008645.1 Saprospiraceae bacterium | reverse complement strand
CATCGATTTTATAGAAAGATAAAATTTCCCCGACAGGGGATAAATGTGATTAACCGTGGTTGAAACCCGCGGTATTCGAACAAGTAAAGTACAACTCTGGAGGAGTTGAATATCCATACAACATAATAATTGATAATTGAACACCTTTCAACGTTCCATATCCCCTCTCTAATTTACCCCGCATTTCATACGGGGCTAATCATATTAAACCACTGTCGTGGTTTTTCTCTCTCATATAAGCTAAGCATTTTCTACTTTTTCATTGAATTATCAAAAAAAACAAAACAATTGCTTTTGTACGAATGTTAATTATTCCAAACAGTATTATTAAAAATTAAAAAAAAATTATTAAATATGACATTAGTAGGAAAGAAAGCACCATTATTTGAAGCACAGGCTGTGGTTAATGGAAACGAAATAGTAGCAGATTTTAAATTGAGCGATTACATAGGAAAGAAATATGTAGTATTCTTCTTCTATCCAAAAGATTTTACATTTGTATGCCCTTCTGAATTGTTTGCATTTCAAGCACAATTGGAAGAGTTTGAGAAAAGAAATGTGCAGGTGATAGCTTGTAGTACAGACACGGAACAATCACACTGGGGATGGTTGAATATGGACAAAAACGCCGGAGGAATCAAAGGAGTGAAATATCCTGTTGTTGCTGATACAAACAGAACAATCTCTCACAATTATGGAGTATTAGCCGGTGAATGGGATTACAATGACTTGGGAGAATTGGTAGCAGAGGGAGAAATGGTTGCATACAGAGGATTGTTTTTTATAGACCTTGAAGGAATCGTAAGACACGCAACTGTCAATGATATGCCAATAGGAAGAAACGTAGAGGAAGTATTGAGAATAGTAGATGCTTGGCAGTTTTTCGAAAAGCACGGTGAGGTTTGTCCTGCAAACTGGAAACCCGGACAAGAAGCTATGAAGCCAACTCACGAAGGAGTTGCTGATTATTTGTCTAAGCACTAAAATAAGTAGTTTAAGCACGAAAACACAAAGGCTATCTTGAAAAAGGTAGCCTTTTTTTGATATTTTTTTTTAGCTTTACACAAAATAATACAAAATGGATAAGAATACATTAAAAATTGCAATGGCACAAATTGCCCCTGTTTGGTTAGATAAAGAAAAAACCAAAGATAAAATAAAGTCTTATATTGTGGAAGCAGGAGAAAAAAAATGCGATTTGATTGTTTTTGGGGAGAGCTTGCTTCCAGGTTATCCCTTTTGGCTATCTTTAACCGGAGGGAGTAAATTTAATTCATCTGTTCAGAAAGAATTATATGCACATTATGTACGAAATTCGATACAAATAGAAAATAATGATTTAACTGATATTTGTTTATTGGCAAAGGATTACCATATTGCAATTTATATTGGTATAGTAGAAAGGGCAAAAGACAGAGGCGGACATAGCCTGTATTGCTCTTTGGTTTATATAGGTGCAACAGGCGAAATCAAATCGGTTCACAGGAAATTGCAACCTACATACGAAGAAAGATTGGTTTGGGCAGCAGGTGATGGAAACGGCTTGCAGGTACATCAATTACAACAGTTTTGTGTTGGAGGACTTAATTGTTGGGAAAATTGGATGCCACTTGCCAGGACATCACTTTACGCTTTGGGTGAAAACTTGCACATTGCCGTTTGGCCCGGATCAAAGAATAATACCTTTGATATCACCAAATTTATAGCAAAAGAATCCCGTTCATTTGTTGTTTCTGCATCGAGTTTAATGCGTGTGGAAGATTTTCCGGAGAATACTCCTCATTTAGATAAGATTCTTGAAAATGCACCAAAAGTTTTAGCTAACGGCGGTTCCTGTATTGCCGGACCTGACGGTGAATGGATTATTGCTCCCGAAGTAAATAGAGAACGCTTGATAATTGGCGATATTGATTTTAATAAAGTATTAGAAGAACGACAAAATTTTGATCCTGTCGGGCATTATTCCCGTCCGGATATTACAAAACTTATTATCAATAGAGAAAGACAATCAATATTAAATATCCGTGAAAAAGCATAAAACGGCAGTTTTCCGCTTTTGCCAAAAGTCAAAATGCGAACGTTCTTAAAAATTCAGCTGAATACCAATTAAAAAGTTGCGTTTTGGCATTGGCACTAAATTTGTTTCGGTATATTCCTCATTTAAAATATTATTGGCGTATAAAGAGAACAAAATTCTTTTAAATTTATAAGAAATCTTCGCATCTAAAACCTGATAAACTTCACCTTTGATTCTTTTTGCATATTTATAAACAACAGTTTGAGAAAGATTTTCTATTAATTGAGATTGATAAGTAATTGTTAAGTGATGTTGTAATGAATTAATAGAATACCTTGAAAAATTCACAACACTTTTCTTTAAGTTTTCATTTAAGTATGTATATCCTAACTGAATTTGCTGTGGATAGTCAAAAAGTTTAAAAGATGTAGAAAATCTAGTTTCAATTCCGATAGTACTGAGCTGTTGTATATTGGTTGCTCGCCATTTGTCTTCCTTATATTCTTTGACATAATCAATTAAATCTTTAGCATCTCTATGAAACCCTGTAATTGAAAAGCGATTATTGCCGCCATAAAATTTCAGACCGATTTCCTCTGAAATAGCTGTTTCGGGTTTTAAATTTGCATTTCCTTTTGTAGTAGGAGAACTGTAATACAGGTCGGTATAAGTGGGTATTCTGTAGGTATATCCTACATTGGCGTATATTTTTGCATGCTCATTCAGGCTATATCCGATGTCTAAACCCGGAAAAGCATGGAATTTGAAATCTGAAAAATAATTTAGAGCAATACCCGGTGTTATATCTAATTTTTCATTTAATAATTTAAATCGATGCTCTACAAAAACTATTGTTTTTACACGATTTCTTGTTCCTAAATTATTGCTCGACAACCATACTTTGGCAATATCAATACCAAATCCTGTAATACCTGCTAGAGATTTATAAGAAGCGTTTACAGAAGCGCCTACTTTATTTGAAATATGTAAATTTCTATAAACCGATGGGTTTTTTCTTAAAAGAACATAAGTGTCTTGATTTCTTTTCCAGTATAATTTAGGTTTGAATTTGATGTTATTCTTATGTAGAACGGCAGAAATACCTATCAGACTCGCTTGAGTTTCTTCATATTGGTCAATATAAGACGGCGATGCATAAAACCCGTTTGCCCCAAATTTTCGTTCAGAAAATGTAGTTAATACACTAATGGGCAGATGATTTTTATTAAAAGTGGTTTTTACAAAATAGTTGGTATTGTCAAAATCTGTATTAAAACGATATCCATCAGATGTATTTTTTGAGATATGTGCTAAAAAACCAAGCTTTTTATATTTGTCAGCAAAGGTAATTTGACCATTTAATTGTCCAAAAGACCCTGCTTCTGCCATTAATTGCGTAGTTTTTTTATACGATTTCTTAGTTACAATATTAATAGCTCCCGTAAAGGCATTTTGTCCAAAAACTCTTGCTGCAGGACCTTTAATAATTTCGATTCGCTCAATAACAGAAAGAGGCAGTGCGATATTTAAAGTATGATGCCCTGTTTGAGGGTCTTCTACTTTTATACCATCAATTAACAAAAGTGTTTGGTCAAAACTACCTCCTCTAATGTACAAATCAGCTTGCATCCCCTTTACGCCTCTTCTTCTGATATCAATGCCCGTAGCCTGTTGTAGTAAATCTACCACATTGGTAGCAGTACTTTTTTTTATTTGTTTGGCAGTAAGCAATACAATCGTTCTGGAATTTTGCTGAAAAGGAAGATCAATTCTACTTGAAGTAATTACAATACTGTCTAAAGTATTGGTTTTTTGTTGTGATAAAACTATTTGAGAGATAAGAAGAATAAAAAGAATCAATCCTGTTTTTGTCATATTTCCTTACATTTTTTTAAGCTGTGCAAAATTATAATTTTTTGTATATTCTTTAAATTAATACTCACTTAAATCAACTTTGATGATTTTTCTGTCATCATTAGTGGATATATGACTTATGGTTTTTTCTTTTTGTCCCTTCATATCTGTTATTTTGATTGTATAAAACCCTTCTTTTGTTAGTTTAGGGCGGTGCTTTGCCCCCTTTAGACGCAGGGTATATACGATATCTTTATTGCGCTCATCTATAAGCTGAATTACAGGGTTTTCGACACCTGAAACTACGATTTCGGGAAGTGAGAAACGAGCATTCTTCATAAAATTATCTTCTTGATTAATTATAACCGGCCAACCCTCGTATTGTTTGTCCTTCTCAGGATTAGCTTGCCTTGGCCAGCACTCTACTGTTATATTTCTCGATTCTTTATTGAATCTGACAATGCCATATCCGGTTGCCCTATCATACAATTTAGATGGCTTTATCCCGGTATAAACCGGATTTGATACCGCATGAACAGTCATTTTATTACCGAATCCATCTATGAAATCACCGGTATATTTCGGAGCACCTGCTATTCTGTTTTCACCTCCTTCCACCGGATACCATCTCCTTGGCCAAACATTGGAAATTGATGGGACACAAAATGCATAGCCGGCATCATGATAGTCCTCTACACCATATTGTATGGTACTACCCAGATGTTGGTCTCCGGCAATATGAAAGGCAAAGGACTTTCTCATCTTTTTCAAGGCATTATTTCTACCGGTTTGAGGCCATCCGTTTGAATCAAAATCTGAAACAGGAATATCATCCGGAGGATAGTCTCCTTTTTTCATAATGCGTAATTTGGGTACGATATTATCAGAGTGACTGTCTTCATAAGGGAGTGTAGCCACATTAGCGAATATGGTTTGGGACAACACTACTTTCATCTGTATATCATCAGACCAATCGGCGCTCCAGTTCTCCAAAAATCTCAATTGACGATCCCCGAGTAAAACGGCTCCTTTGACATCGGCTTTTTTGGCATCAAAATCATGATTTTGCATCCAGCCGTTATAGATTTTGGCTTCGGGAAGCAATGGTTTTGGTGCAGATTTGAATTTCCGGTCTTCAAGAATCGCAAAGCTAATGCCTCCGTAATTCATGCCGGTATAATATACTCCAATACCTTGTGCCACCGGTGCCGGATCATAGGGGTCGGGCAAATGCGCTGTTTGTGTACGCTGCACCATATTAACCCATTCCGGTACCATTTTATATCCACCCAAATCTTGTGCAGCTGCACCTTGAAGACCCGGAGGTGTAGCAATGCCGCCGGCACCCCAAATATTACCGTGGAACACATCGTGATCATCCGTGATACACACGGTGGGTCTATCTTTGATAAGATCATTATATGCCCATCCGAATAGATACCATTTACGCAGATAATTCAGGGTTGATTTTTTCAAGTCTTTCCTGTTTATCAATGCGCCATAATCTCCCACTCCCTCATATATCTGGTCACCGGAGAAAAACAATACATCCGGATTGTGATATTTAATGCTGTTGACAATATCCGTATTCGGAAATCCCAAATCATTATTTCCGGTAAAAGCCGCTACTACTATTTCTTTTTTAGCAAAAGGCTCCTTTCGTATAATTCCCTCATAGAAATAATTCTTTAGTTGATTACCCGAATCGTACAATTTATAGGCTAATCTATAAGGTATATCTTTATCTACTTTCCAATCCTTTATTTTGAATGTTGCCGTCCTGGATAATTCATCTATCTTTTCGGTAGCGATCGTTTTCCATCGATCATTCGATTTGATTTGCAGATCGACCGTTTGTCCGTCTTTTTCCCCGGTTGGAGGCATTTGAGCAGTTAATTTGAGAGTTCCTTTGCTGAGTGTATGCAATGCGAAAAGAATGGGGCCAAAAGCCCGTTCTTTATAATGTTTTATCTTACTGCCTGATAGCTTTAGCTTAGAAAAACCAAATTTAACATTGCCTCCACGTCGCTTAGCTGGAGAGCTTCCCCAAGTGGGATAATTGCTCAATGATTTTTTTTCTGTGAACGGTATAAATTTGCCGCTGTGACACATCAAAGAAAGACCTCCTTCTATCCATTTTGAGTGAATACCGGAGCGTTTGATTGTCTTTGTCGTCGATGCATCTTTGACAGTCAAGCTCAAGGTATATTTTCCATCTTGCTGCCTGTTGCCTCTTAATGATATTTCCGGTCTATCCAATCCGCCTTTGATGCTTTGTTTAGTAGTATCCAAATCACCGATAAACAACATACCATTAGTGGTTATACCCACCGGAAAACCGCGACCGCGAATGGCATTGTCACGGTAGTCATCAAACTCTCCTTTGATTCCTATTTCAAAACCGATCCATCCGTCGGTAAGAAGTTCTTCAGCGTTCAGATTTTTAGCTTGAACAGTCAATTCAAAATCTCCTTTATTAGAGTCGATTTCATTGGTCAATAAGAATATATTCCTGTAACCCCCACTTGTCACACACTCCATTTGACCTTTATTCAGTTGCCAGTCTTCAAGAGGATTGGCCCAGTATTCTTGTCCGATCCATATTCTGAAATTGTCATTTGGTAAGGATGATGTGAGGTTTAAACGTTTTTTTAATTCTGTCAATAATTTGATGTCCTTGCTCCTCAATTTTCCTTCACGAGTGGGCGGACAATTGAGTATCAGCATATTGTTTTGAGCTGTAGCTCTTTGATATAAATCTACCAATTCATCTACCGATTTGAATGTGGTATCCTTGCTATTGTAAAACCATCTTTTGCTGATGCAAACGGTAGATTCCCAAGGCATGTAGTAATTCTTTCCTTGGTGCGTGAATATTTTCGGGTCGTTTTCTGCCGGTAACATTGGATCTCCCAACCTGAAATCACTTGGAAAATACCTGATTGGATACCCTGCCTTTTGGTCTTTGGGGTAAACAGCGTGAAAATCGGGATTTTCAGGAAGCCCAATTGTCCAATTGACTCCAATCTGACACTCCGGTTCCCTTGATTTAATCGTTTGGTATATTTCTTTTAAAGGCCATCTTGTATTGGCTTTTGTCCAACCGCCATCAAACCAAAATTCCACAACAGGCACCTCTTGTTTTTGAGCTATATCTATCAATTCATTTATTTGATTGAGCATATAGTCATTGTATTTTTTGTCGAGTTCCGGATTATCTTCGTATATAAAAGGATGTTTTTTGGTAATATAATCGTTTCCGTTGGCTTTTCTGTCCCACAATGAGTAGTAAAGTCCTAATCCAATATCATATTTTTTACATGCCTTAGCGACAGCTTTGACCACATTGGTAGTATTACCGGAGTTGCCGACGTCATAATCCGTATATTTACTATCCCAAAGGCAAAAGCCATCGTGATGTTTTGTAATTAAAATCACATATTTCATACCCGCATCTTTTGCTGTTTTAATCCATTGATCCGCATCAATGGTATCGGGGTTGTAAGATGAAGCCGGTTTGGAGCCGTCTGTCCATTCCATATCGTGAAATGTATTGACTCCAAAATGCAGAAACATCCCGTATTTTCGCTCAATTTGCTTCAATTGTGCCTTGTTGGGATCTGTTGAGGGTTTCGGTATGAATTTTTGTTTTGATGTTATACATGAAGAAAAAAATCCAAAAAGGAATAGAACAACAATGAGGTGTTTAGTATTTAATATATTGAGATTAATTGACATACTCTTGATTTATAAATTTAAAAATAGAAATTGTTTAAGAACGTCTTTTTAAAGCGAAAAAAAAATATTCTAATACGTTGTTAAAATCCTTGAAACAGCTATGATTGCCATACGCCTTGCTCCGTCAGCATTGGGATGAATACCGTCTGGAAACAGGGCTTTAGAGCCGGACAATATACTGTAATAATCAATGAATTTCACATTCTTTTCCTTGGCTATCTCATTCAATATTTCAGGGATTTCATCCTCTACAATCTCTCTTCTGATACCCCATTTGTCTTTTATGACCGGTGGTGGAACGCCGATATAAATTTGTGGCTTAGACTTAAGGTTTTGAAAATTGGAAATCATCTCCAAATAATTTTTCTTAAATTCTACCTTGTATTTGTCCCAATTAAAGGGTTTAGAATCATTTGTCCCCAAAGTGATAATAACAATATCGGGATTAAACTGTAATGCTTCCTTGTATTGAGGTTCATCCCAGTATGGTTTATCGCCCTTTTTAAGCATAGTAGCACCATTGACTCCGAAATTTTTTACTTGATACTTCTTACCCAGCATTTTTTGCATTTGTTGGGGGTATCCCAGAGAATCTCTTCCTTGTATGGTTGCGCCATACGTGATACTATCACCTACACAAGCAATTTTTGTAGGTTTACAGGCAACGACTGTAATTAATAAAGTTAGAATGTAAAATAAATGCTTCATTTTTATTGTTTTTTAAATATTTAATAATCGATTTTGATTAGAATATCTCTGTCAGTTCTCCAGCCAGACCACCGTTTTTCTTCATTTTGACCTTCAATTTGTCAGCGTAAGTGACTGTTTTTACGATTTTTTTATAATCAATGGCATTTTTATTGGCATTAACACCATCTACAAAGAGGGTTAATTGAAACTGCCCTTTTTTTGGTAAAAAGGAAAAATCCAAGGTTATTTCCCGCTCTTTACCGGCTGTAATACCTCCTATAAACCATTGCCTTTCCTTTCGTTTTGCTACAATATAATACTCTCCGATTTTCCCATCCAAAGGAATCGTCTGATCCCAGGTAGTTGGGACACCGGCAATAAACTCGGTACATTCATTTTCTTTATAGTAATAGGAGGGATTGTCTGCCAGCATCTGCAAACCGCTTTCAAATACCACAAAAAGCGCCATTTGGTGTGCACGTGTTCCGATACTCATGGGGTTGTTCCAATTGGCATGCCAGTATTTGGGTTGGACGGAACGCATTGCTCCCGGAGTATAATCCATGGGTCCTACTACATTTCTGGTATATGGTAAAATAACGCGATTTTCAGGCAGGTCAGTGCCATTCACTTTGTTTTGCTCCATCCCTATCAATCCTTCGTATGAAATAACATTGGGATAAGCCCTGCGCAATCCCCGTGGCGTAATCGAACCGTGAAAATCTACAATTAATTGATTCTCAAAAGCACGCTTTGCCATGCGTTCATAATAATTAATCATCCATTGGTCTGAACGATCCATAAAATCTATTTTCACTCCGGCTACTCCCATTTTTCGTACCTGTTCAAAGAATGCAGGTGTATTTTCTACCGTTAGCCATGATGCCCAAAGAAGAAGTTTTGTATTTTTCCCTTTGGCGTACCGTATCAATTCTTTCAAGTCAATATCCGGATTGGGCTCTGATATATCTGTTACGCTTTTTGACCAGCCCTCATCCAATAATACATATTCCAAGTCGTATTTAGCGGCAAAATCTATATAGTATTTATAGGTCTCGGTATTGAGTCCGGATTCAAAATCCACACCGGTGATATTATTGGCATGCCACCATTCCCAAGATGTTTTTCCGGGTTTTATCCAACTAAAATCTTTGTACTTTGATTGGCGAGACAATAGATACACCAAGTCGTTATTGGCAATATCCGTATCTTTTTCGCCTATGGCAAATACACGCCACGGAAAAGACCTCACCCCCTTTGTTTTGGCAATATAATCACCTTCTTTGGCTATTTTCAAGCGTCTGTCAGACCACCAGCTACCCAAAATAGGCTCGGTTTTTTCAACATAATTGGGTTGCCACCCAACCAATCTATTACCGTCACCTCCCTTTAGAAATAGGGCAGGATAATCGTACAAATCGGCTTCCGCTATAAGTATTTTTGCCTTTCCGGTATTTATAAAGACAGGAATGCTCACCAAATCTTCACCGGAAAAATCTTGCAACCATACCGGTTTGTACTGATGTTCAAAACTGCTGAATCTCTTCTCCGTTTTGGCGGCAAAAGCTTTGAAGTTGTCATTGAACTCTATATCCATTTGCTCTTTCCTTATGATTATTTCTTCGGTCTTATCGGTGATAAACCGGTAGGCGATGCCATTGTTATAGACTCTAAATTCCACCTGATAATCTCCCGCGAATGATAATAATAAGGACTTGTATCCATCTTTTATCTTTCTGTTATTTAGCGGGACAATGACGTCCACCATTTGGTTGACATTATTTTTGACCGATTTATTCAGTTTTGGATTATTGCCCAAAACCTCATCTTGTAAGCTAAGGGAAATAATTCCTTTTTTCAAGATTATCTCATCATCATAGAGAACAGAAAAAGAGATTTGCTGATTGTATCTTAGCTCTACTTTTATCTTTCCATCGGGTGATGTTACCTGCTTTTGTGCTATCAAAGGGATGCTACACCCAAATAACAACAAAATAACTATTTTATTGATTCTTATATTAAACTTATTCATCATAGTGTTTTATTTCTGCATTATATTTTTCAAATAATTCTTTTGCTTTTTCAATAGGATATTTATAAGGCTGTACCTTTGAAATATTATTGGAATGTATCCAATTTTCTTCCCATTGTAAAATATCAAATTTTTCAGATTTCCATTTGGCTTCGTAATACAACTTCCATCTTGGAATGTAATAATCCCGTATTAATCCGCTCCATGTTTTGGCTGCATATTCATTTACAACACCTCCCCAAGTGGTAATTATACGTCTGGCATCAGCTTCGTAATAATTCTTTTCTCGAGGAGTATCGCCCCATTTTCTTGCTAAATCTGTCCATTTCTTTAGTTGCCAATTGGGATGAGATGCTATCAATCTATCAATACCGGCTAATAAGTCTAAGGCTGCATACAATAATTCTTTATTCTTTTCGCCTGTTTTAACAAATTCTTCGAGCATTTCATCTACTTTTATTCCTAAAAACTGACAGGTGTATTCGATAACATCTGTAGTATATAAATCATTGCTACATCTATTGCTACAACTTAAAAACAAGGCCACTCCTTTTCTGTAATCGTCTGAAGTATTTATTGAGCCTTTGCGAAATTTTTTATTTGACCCGGGTCGGAATTGATAAGCATTTCTCGGATGATCGGTAAAACTACCGTAGCAGGATTTTTTGAAATATTCAAAGGCTTTTTTCATGGCATCAGGAAAGGCTCCATAACGATTTTGGCAATATTTTTCAATCCATTGGTTGAGATTTACAGGCGTATCTCTCCACCCTGTATCGGAAATGAGCTCGTAGATGATTTCGTTGTTTTCAATTCCTTCCGGTGCAGCGCCAAAGCCTGTCAAATTTCCTTTATTTTCATAGTTTAATGCTTCAAAAGGAATAGTCGCATAAATATCCAATCTTCCGTTTAAAGCGGTTTTTCCTCCCATATTTGGAATAAAAGAATAAATCCATTTTTTATTAAAAAATCCGGGAAACATTTTCCACGACGGAGGTAATTTCCACCACAATCTGTTGTATTCATTTGCCAAATCCAAAATCAATAGTTTATCGTCGGGTACTTTTGATACCAAAGCGTGAAACCTGTCGGGAGTCCAAAATAATTTTCCATTTCTTTTTTGGTAGGGGAAAGTCCAACCTTGCATTACCCATGTCGCATCCGGATTTATATTTTTTATGGATTGATAAACAGAGGCGCCATACGATGCCAATTCCTTTAGGGCGGTATTTTCGTCAGCCGGCAAAGGCACATCCATTTCATTAAAGCTATCAGCCAAATAAAACTCTTGTTTACCAAATTCTTTTTCGTACTCTTCTATATACATCATCCCGATTTTAGTAAACAATGCACTACCCGGTTCTAAAATATGGGCTTGGTATTTTTTTTCAAACCCTCCCCAATTCAAAGAGCGTATCTTTTCATTAGGGTATAATTTTTGGATTCCTTCCGGCACAAATCCTGCAAAGGCGGGTATGATAGGGTGCATTTTTAATGCTGCTAATTTATCCAAAATTTGATGATTCAATTTGATTTGTTTTTCAAAATAAGCATCGGGCAACGGACCATCCCAGCCGCTAATGTTTCCCATTTTATTCCAGGAAAAAAATGCAGGCCCTGTAAAATAAGAGTCTATTTCTTTTTTTGTAAGCCCTAATTTCTTAAACACTCTATTCAAAATAGCTTCATGAGCACCGGGCAATAAGGGCATATTATACCCGTGAAAAGCCATCCAATCTATTTCTTTTTCCCAGCGAGCCCAATCCCAGTACGGTGTCGAATATCCGTGAGTGACTACGTTAAAATAATAGTGATATTGATATGGAGAAGAAACTTCTTTGGTGTATTTTGGCAATTTTTCGGGCAAATTGATATTGTTGCCTGACCAACTAACTATTGAATTACAAGCATTTGTCAAATAATCGTACACGCCCCTATACAACGATACCGGATTTGAAGCATTTACCAGTACTTTGTTGCTTTTTACATTGATACGATAAGTATTTCCGTGAAGCATTGTATCGATTTTTAAATCGAATTTACCGATATTTTCTTTGCCGATTACTCCCGTAATTACATCGCTTACCACTTTTGTTTTTATTTCTTTTGAAGTACTACAAGATGACAAAACCAGTACCGGCAGAAGAAAAATTAATGCTATTATTGTTGTTTCTTTCATATTTTATTTAAACAATTACGGGGTTTGTCATAAGTATTTTTATTCTTTCTCCACGAAATTAACAACATTTTCATTTATATGTCTTTTATTTCTAATGGAATCTACGGAGATATTTTTCAAGAAAACATTTTCAACAGGAAGTTCTTTCATTCCTATAATTCTTGATACAAATTCAACATTTTTTGATTTTATATTCTCTAAATAAATATCTTTTATAGGAGTCAATCTTCGTTCATATGTCGGTACAATATTTCTCCATTGATATAATACATCGGTTTCGATACCTAAAATTCCTTTTTTGATTTTTCCGGATTTGATATTCCTTGCATAGATATTTTTCACATAACCTCCTCTCCGTTCATTGGTCTTAACAAAAATCAAGTGAAATAAAAAGGCATTGTCTTTCACTTCGCAACTATCAACTAAAATATTTTCAATTCCACCGGAAAGTTCACTTCCAATGGCTAACAATTGATGCCCGTTTTTCACAAAACAGTTTTTGATAACGATGTTTTTTGAGGGAGTGCTCAGTCGCCAAGCATCTTGATTACGTCCCGCTTTCACAGAAATCGCATCATCACCTTGATCGAAAATACAGTTTTCTATTAAGACATTCCTGCTCATTTCCGGGTCAACACCATCGTTATTATGCCCGTGTGCAGTAACCTTTACGTTTCTTATGACAATGTTTTTAGACAAATAAGGATGAATGGTCCAAAAGGGACTATTTGTTATGGTTATTCCTTCTAATAAAATATTTTCAGACCTGTTAAACTGAACAAAATGAGGACGCATACGTGAAGTATCATTTGCCATTTGTCTTTTCACAACAGGTACTCCTTTGGCCGCTAAATGATACAAACGTTTTAGGCTATTCATATGTGTGGGGGGACGGGAAAACCATTTTTTCCAAGTATCCATTTTTGCCTTTATTTCTCCCTCTCCTGTTATTGCGATATTTTTGCACTTGTAAGCATAGATCAAAGGAGAATAATTATAACATTCCATGCCTTCCCAAGTTGTGTGTACAGCAGGCAAATAATCCTCCGGCTTATCAGAAAAAACAAGGGTGGCATTTTTGTCCAAATGCAAATTAACATTATCCTTAAAATGAATTTTCCCTGTCAACCATTCTCCTTTGGGGATAATTACAGTTCCGCAGCCGGTTTTGTTGGCTTTCTCAATAGCTTTCTTAATAGCTGATGATGTTTTGTTTTTATCTCCGGGCACAGCACCAAAATCTCTAATATTAAACTCAGGACAAGTACTAAAATCAGGAATGACAATGTCCGGCATGTCAAAAGGTGCTTCGATGCTTATTGTGTGAGTTTCAGCAGATACAGTGCCTTTTTAGTCTAAAAATGATTTTGTTTTACAAGATTGAAATAGTGTAAAACAAATTAATATATAAAGGATAATAGAATTGTTCATCTGTTTATTTAATTTGCTTTTCTTTATTTCTTATACGTGTTTTGCTCCAGTTATCCGTTCTAAACGGTGGCACAGGAATACCTTGAGTATTATAAAGCGTGCCCATATCGCAATTGCCAAATGCATACCGGACAGCAACAGGATTTTGAACTTTATCACTCCAGACCAAAAGTTCATTTTGTCCTATTATCTTCACTTTTGCCGGATAAAATATTTTGTCGCTTCCGGCAATTTCAAATCCTTTAATATCATATCTATTTTCATAATTAGTTAGACCATTATCTCTATCTGATTTCTCAAAGGTTATTTTTATTTTATTGTCCTCAGTATTTTCCATTGATTTATAAATAGGTGCTTTGTATGCGATTGCATCAAAACCATAATCTTTTGCCAATGCCCAATAAGCCAATCTATCGCCTACAGTCTTTTTGTCATAGGGATGAATATCGCTGCAATTACCAATATCTGTCGTCGTGGCTAATCCGGTATTTTTAACTTTTTGCATGATTTTTACTTGGGCTTCCACTATAAGCGGTGTATAATCACTACCATAATAGTATGGTGCTATTTGTACCATATAAAAAGGAAAATCTCCGATTTGCCAATGAGTTCTCCATCCTTTGATCATAGCGGGTAGTAGTTTTTTGTATTGTTCAGGTCTATTTCTATTTACTTCCCCCTGATACCAAATGGCACCTTTGATACCATAACCTAAGAATGGAGCAACCATCCCGTTATATAACACTAAAGGAGTATGATGTACTGCTTTACCTATTTTTGTGGGTATTTCTATGTCTTCAAACTGTTTTAAAGTTTCAATATCCGTCCAAGCTTCGGCATTGGCACCTCCCCAAGAAGAATTGATTAAACCGATAGGAATATCGAGCATATCGTTTAATTTTTTACCGAAAAAATAAGCAGTGGCACTAAAACCGGCTACGGTTTTTGGAGAGGCTTCTGTCCATTCACCTTCTACATTATCAAGAGGTATCAGACTTGCTTTTCGCTTAGTCTGAAACAATCTAATATTTTTATTTTTAGCATTTAAAATAGCTTCATTGCTTCCGGTAATTGGAGAGTTTGGGTATCCTTTCATGGGCATCTCCATATTTGACTGCCCCGAACAAAACCAAACTTCGCCAAGAAGTACATTATTAAAAACAATTTTTTTACTTCCACTTATACTAAGCGTATATGGTTTTTTATCAGCTTTTGGCGTAGGTAATTTTACGCGCCATTTACCATTTTCATCAGCTTTTGTACTGACTTTTTGTCCCCAACCTGCACTTACGGTTATGTCAGTCTCCGGCGTGTCATACCCCCAAATGGACACTGTGTCTTCTTGTTGCAAAACCATATTATCTCCAAAAAAAGAAGCTAATTTGGTTTGTGCTATCGATGATGTTGAATAAGCTATCAACAATAATAAAATGATTTTTTTCATAATCTTAAAATAAATAATACTTTATAAGTTTTTAAAAAATAAAATTAATATTTTGCAGGTCTCCTGTTTTTTATACATTATTGTGGTTTCAAAATTTCAAAATTTGATTTTATCAAATCTACGGAACTTCCTCCAACCATTACTTCAAACTTTCCGGGTTCTACCACCCTTATCATATCTCTATTCCAAAGTGCCAAATCGTCGAAAGTCAAGTTGAATATTATTGTTTTTACATCTCCTTTTTTGATAAATACACGCTTAAATCCCTTTAATGTTTTTTGTGGAGTGGTTACACTACTGTATATATCATTGATATATAGTTGTACGACTTCTTCTCCATCCATATTACCCGTATTTTTTACATCCACACTGACTTTTATGATACCGTTTTTTATAAATTTATTTTCAACTTTCAGATTTGAATATTCAAATGTAGTATAGCTCAATCCAAAGCCAAATGGATACAAGGGTTTGTTGCTTTCGGATACGTACCTGTGTATCGCCGACGGTTTTTGATTGTAATAAATGGGTAATTGCCCTACCGATTTTGGTATGGTAACAGGCAATCTCCCGGCAGGATTGTAATTGCCAAACAGAACGTCTGCCACTGCTCTTCCTCCATTTTCTCCGGGAAACCAAGCTTCGACTATAGCAGGAATATGCTTGTCAATCCAATTGATAGAAAGCGGTCTTCCATTTAATAACACACAGACTACCGGCGTCCCTGTTGCATAAATAGCCTTGATCAAATCCACTTGCTTTCCGTGCAAATCCAAGCTTGCAACATCTCTATTCTCTTCTACCAACTCTCTTGACTCACCTAAAACGACAATGGCCACATCGGATTTTTTTGCAAGCTCCACCGCAGGTGTAAAATCCACTCTTTGCTGATTCCATCTCAGGTGAGCACGTGCTCCCCAGCCTCCTTCCCACATTTCTATGCGGATTTTATATTTTTTTCCTGCAACAAAATTCATGGGAGTACTAACTATATTTGTTGATCCTTGCCAATGGTCGATGACCGGATTATCATCAATCCACATTCTGATTCCGTCATCCGCACTAAGCCCTATCCATCCCTCAAACGATTTTTGAGGTATCAAATAACCTGTCCAACGCACCGAAAACTGGTCGTCATTGACCCCTTCAGCCGGCGACCATGGCCAATCAAAATCCAACTGTTTGTCGATTCGAGATACTGCCGGTTTACCTTCCAATTTCATATTATTGTAGTATTCGGCTTGCAGGCCATTATGTTTTTCATCGGGCGTATAAAGGTTTTCCGGAGAAATGATTTGTCCTTTTACGATTAGCGGGACTCCTTTTTCGTAATATACTTCTGCATTCTGCCCCACCACTTCTTTTATTCCTTCCAACACCGTCTTTGCTTTTTTCCCTTTGGTAGAATAGCCTCCCAATCGAGAGACATTAGCATTGGGGCCTATTACTGCAATCCTTTTTTTGCGCTTCGACAAGGGAAGAATCTCGTCTTTATTTTTTAGAAGAATAATCGATTTTCGCCCGGCTTCCAGGGCAATTTTTTGATGTTTTTGGGTGTGGAAATGGTTTTTTCTAAAGTTTTCATCAACATAGACCTTTTCAAATAGCCCTAAGATAAATTTCAATCGCAATACATTACCGGCAGCTCGATTTATGTATTTCATATCAAGTTTTCCCTCTTTTACCAGTTTGATGATTGTATTCTGCCAAAAATCATAGGGGAAATCATAAAATTGCATATCCACACCTGCCTTGATAGATTGGCGAATGCTCTCTTCGGGTGAGCCGGTAACAAAATGGGTGGTTTGCACATATTTTATCGCACCCAAATCCGAGATAGCCAATCCTTTAAATTTCCATTCCTTGCGCAATATATCTGTCAGCAACCATTTATTTACGGCACATGGAATACCATCCAATTCGGTATAAGCCACCATCGTACCCAAAGCACCTCCTTTTTTAAAAGCCTTTTCGAAAACAGGCAAAAAATCTTCCCTTGCAGTGCGTTCTCCAACCAAAATCGGTGAAGAGTTGCCTCCGGCTTGCGGTACAGAATGCACGGCAAAATGTTTGGGTTCTGCTATAACCGAAGTATTTGATGAAAGAGTATCTCCTTGCATTCCCAATATCAAGGCAATACCTATTTCACTTGCCAAATAAGTATCTTCGCCAAATGTCTCGGCTATGCGCCCCCAACGGGGTTCTCTTCCTATTCCCAACACCGGGCCCAATCCGTAGTGCACACCATGAATTCTGGCTTCAGTACCGATGACCCTTCCAACTTTTTTCAATAAATCAGTATCCCAAGTAGCACCCAATCCAATATTCATCGGGAAAGCAGTAGCTCCCTCGCCGCTATAACCGTGGAGCATTTCTTCCATAACCAAAGCGGGAATTCCCCACCGGTTTTCCCGGATAATGGTTCTTTGAATATCATTAATCAGTGATACATTTTCGGGATATAAATCGTGAATCGCACCGATGCCAAGATTTTTAGCGGTTGCTATCGTTTTGCTTCTATCAAATTTTTTATCACTGGTAAAAGCTGCTCCACGGTACATATCCATTTGGCGCACTTTTTCCTCGAGTGACATTCTGCTTAATAGGTCATTCACTCGGATGTCAACGGGCAATTCCGGATTTTGATAAGGATATTTCTGTGCACGTGCAAATGTTATAAAAGACAGAAATATGAGTGTGATTAGCAGGACTCTTCTCATTGGAATTATTTGTTTTTTTGAAAAAATTTATTAAAAAACAGCATTTGATAGTCGATTGCATCTCGCCAAACTTCCCAACTATGACTACCGGGACGTTCGATATAGATATGTGGAATATTGCGTTCAAGTAGTTTTTGGTGCATATTCTTATTGACTTGATAAAAGAAGTCGCTCACGCCACAATCTATAATGAGACGCAAGCTCTTGGGTGTTAATCTATAGATTTGATTGATTACGGCATATTCATCCCATCTCTGATGATTTTCAGCGTAGCTACCCAATTTGTCTTTCATCTCCCAACTCAAAGGAAAAGATCTGATATCCAAACCACCGCTCATACTTCCGGCTGCACCAAAAATATCTTGATGTCTGAAAGCCAAAAACAAAGCGCCTTGTCCTCCCATACTCAAACCCGTGATAGCTCTGTGATTTCTATTTTTCCCCGTTTTGTATTCTTTATCAATATATGCAATCAACTCTTTGCTGATAAATGTTTCGTATTGACTTTTATCATCTATCGGGCTGTCCCAATACCAACTATTAGGGCTACCGTCCGGCATGATTATAATCACTTGATATTGGTCTGCTAAACTTTTTATTTTGGGTACTCTTTCAATAAAGTTGTTATAATAGCCGCTGTAACCGTGTAATAGGTACAAGGCCGGAAAATCCTTATGATTTGGATATGAATCCGGCAATACAACGACAGCTTTTATGTTTTTTTGCATCAGCTCGCTAAATACGTTTAAAGTGTCAACTTTTGATGCAAATGCATGGATACAGGTTGATAGTAAAGTAAAAAAAATAATTATTGGCTTCATTGTAACTCTGTGATTTAAAAAGATACTGATTATTCCGTTACTCTTGAGTAAGCTTATCCGGACACAAATTTAGTATTTTATGTGAAAAAAAATCAAAAAAAGATAAAAAGAAAAAAATTGTTTGTTTTCAACCGGCACTACATAACAATATTGAATGGACAATCCAAAAAAAAATCAATATTTACCCATTATGTCTTTCAACAGACATTTTATGTTATAAATTTTGTGATAGATAATGCAGGAATAAATAAATTATATTTTTGCGCGTCATTTTTTAAAATAAAAAATTAATCGGATGTCCAATATTAAATATATCTCTTTATTTTTATCAATTGTTTTTATTGTTACAATTGCCGGAGCGCAAGAAAATTCATTTGAAAAGGTATCAAAGCAATATAGTCTTATTGCCGGCTACTCCAATATAAGCAAAAGTACTGTTAAAAATATTGCCATATCAGGATATACCATCGAGTTTGATTACAGCTGGAAATTATCGGGATATAATAAGAAAAAAAGTACATTCATCACTGTTCCTATCGGGTTTAGTTCGCATAATTCAAAATCTTTACGCAATGTAAACCTATTGTACTACGGTTGGATAGTGAGGCACAATCTGGCAAAGGATAAGATATGGATACCGTACTTAGCATATAGTTTGCTGTTAAATCAGGTTTGGTATCAGAATACAGCAGGAAATGATATGGGGCATCAAACGAGATTTACTTTTGGCTTTGACAGGAGATTAAATGATTTTTCTGCATTGACAATAGCCCTTAATTACAGTTTTATCAGATTTCCGGGATTAGGTCAAAACAAATCAGAGAAATTTACCACTATTTCCTTAGTTGCCGGATATAGATTTGGGAAAGGATAATTTCCAGTCCTCAAAAGTGCATTGAGCGATTTGGGAATAAAAAATAGTCAGGTAAAAAATGCTTGAATGATTGCTTGAATTGATAGCTAAGCAATAAAATACCAAATTGAAATTTTTATAATTATTATTTTTTTTTGTATCTTCGTAAATGGTGTCTGCACAAAAACAGGCAATTTATTGAATTCAGATAATTATTGCTCGGATTTTGGCTTTTTTGCACTGTTTTTATGCCTTTGTATCAATCAGTTACAAAAAAAACTCAAAAGTTGACAATAAAGATTGATTTAAAATTTGATATTTTTTGTACTGACACAAAAATGAACCCGGGGTTAAGATTTTAAAGCTAATATGGAGTATCGACAATTTTATTTATATGAGTGATTTGAAGATCAAAGAAAAAACTTTTGACGTTAAGGATGTCTTTAAAAAGAAGAGTCCTGTTGTAGCAAAACTTGTGCCGGGTTTTGTGTACAAATACCTGCGCAAAATCATTCACGAAGATGAAGGGAATGATATTTTATTTAGAAATAAGGACAAAATTGGAGTTGATTTTGTGAATGCGAGTCTTGATGATCTACAAGCAAACCTTAATATTCACGGTCTCGAAAATATACCCAAAACAGGTCGATACATCTTGATAAGCAATCATCCACTTGGTGGATTTGATGGTTTGGCATTGATGAAAACGGTCGGGATGGTAAGGAGAGATTTCTATTTTTTAGCAAATGACATTTTGATGTTTTTGCCCAATCTAAAACCGCTTTTTGTTCCAATTAACAAGCTTGGAAGCAGCAAGGATTATATCAATACGCTCAATAAAGCTTTTGAAGAGGATAATTTGATATTGATCTTCCCGGCAGGCTTAGTCTCAAGGAAAATTGATGGGAAAATTCAGGATTTGGAATGGAAAAATACGTTTCTATCAAGGGCAAAACGCAATAAAAGAGATATTATACCTGTGTATATAGACGGCAGAAATACAAATTGGTTTTACAATTTGGCAAATTGGAGAAAAAAACTGGGGATCAAAACCAATTTGGAAATGTTTTACTTAGTAGATGAACTTTTTAAACAAAAAGGTAAAAAACTCGATATTTATATCGGGAAGCCGATTCCTTATCAGACTTTTAACAAAAGGAAAAACACGAGAGATTGGATTAAATCGGTAAGAGAGTATGTGTATGGGCTGAAAGACAATCCCGGTAAAGAGTACACTCCCTGATAACTAACGAAAACTAACTATAAAATTTTTTAATATGTCTCGTGAGAAAGAAATAATACCCAAGGTGCCTACGAAGGAATTAGAAATGGAATTGAGAGATGAACTGTTTTTACGAAAAACCAATAAAGCAGGTAATGAGATTTACGTATTTTCTCACGATCAAGCACCTGCTTTGATGCTAGAGGTCGGACGACTTCGTGAAGTTTCTTTTCGTGATGCAGGAGGTGGAACAGGCAAAGAAATTGATGTCGATTCTTATGATTATGCGGAAGTGCCATTCAAACAGTTAATAGTTTGGGATCCCCAAGCAAAAGCTATTATCGGTGGATACAGATATATTTTGGGTAAGAATACCCTTAGGAATGAAATAGGAAAGCCTATTACTCCTACATCCAAATTATTTACGATATCAGACAAATTTATAGATGAATATTGGAATGAAACAATCGAATTAGGACGTTCATTTGTTCAGCCTCTCTATCAACCAAGTATCAATAGAAAAGGTATTTTTTCACTTGATAATCTTTGGGATGGATTGGGTGCATTAGCTGTTGAAAATCCGGATATGAAGCATTTTTTTGGCAAATTCACCATGTATCCATCTTATAATAAAAAAGCCAGAGATTTGGTTTATTTCTTTTTGAAGAAGTATTTCCCCGATAAGGATACGCTTCTATCTCCAAAGTTTCCTATTTTGATAGAGTCAGATGAAGCAGAGCTATCGGAAATATTCAAATGGAAAGATTATAATGAAGATTATAGAATCCTGATAAAGGCACTTCGTGATTTGGGTGAAAATATTCCTCCTTTGGTCAATGCCTATATGAATCTGTCAGAGACTATGAAGATCTTCGGGACTTCATTAAATTCACATTTTGGGGATGTGTATGAAACCGGGATGTTGATTACTATTGATGATATTTTTGAAGACAAAAAGAAGAGGTATTTATATTCATATTCAAAGACTTAGAGGACTATTTTTCTCTGAATCGAGGCACTCAAACAGGAGTTATGCCGTAGTATAATGACTGTTTGAGCAACGAAGAGTCAGAGAAAAAGAGCGAGATTATATGTATGGTTATTTTATGCCTGGCGCACTAGACATACTGCTGATAAATAATGATTATAAGCATGGACGATAAATGTTACATTATTCTAAGATTTTTTGGAAAATGCGGAACAAAAATATAAATTTGTTCTGCATATGACGTAGTTAGCTTTCAGCAAAATTAACTAATTAAAGAGACTAATCATAAAAACAAGAAAACTCATCTAACTAATTTTTGATAATATTTTTTTTCTTCAATACGTTATAAAACTAGTATAATCTTTGTATAAAAAAGTAGTTTAAAGAAATTATACAAACAGAATTAAAAAATAATTGTATCTTTACAAAAAATACGCAAATGAATTTCGCTATTACAAATAGTACAATCGATAAATATTTTAGATTTCTATTTAGACTTGACAATAATTCTAAAAAAAGGCTAATAATTAAATTGACAGAGTCTATTGAAACTGTTGATAAAAATTCCTTTAATTTAAAAAACTTATATGGTGCTTGGGAAGATTCAAAAGATTCTGATGAAATAATAAAGGAAATTAGAGAATCAAGGGTAAATAACCGTAAAATTATTGATTTCTAGTGAAATATTTACTTGACACAAATATTTGCATACAC
>JALVEE010000294.1 GCA_027008645.1 Saprospiraceae bacterium | reverse complement strand
TATCACGAAGTATCTCTTTAGGTATTTTTCCATCTTTTACTTCAATGGTTTCTGCTCCATAATCCAAAATGTTTTTTAACTTCTCCTCCATTCTTTTATTGTCTTTCAATACTCGCAATGGAATAATGTCACCGGAATCATTTTGAAGAATATTTAATATTTTCATTTCCGTTCTTCTGTTGGCAGCGTGTTCTTCCTCCGTACAAGGAACACCGTCTTTACATCTGTTGGTCAATTCCGATTCGCCATACCCTTTGTATGTTATTCTGTTTTTATTGATTTTTCTTACTTTAGTCAGATAATTAACAGCTGCTTTGGCTCTGGCAGTTGAAAGTTTCAGATTGTAGGCAGCTGAACCTCTACTGTCGGTGTGGGAGCCTAATTCGATAACCAACTGTGGGTTTATTTTTAATATTCTTGCGATATTATCCAATTCCTTTGCAGCAGTCTCGGTGATATTTGCTTTGTTTAACTGATAATAAATATTATTGATTTTGATTTTTTTGCCTTGGAAAACTTTTTCCATTTCTATTGTAGCCAAATACTTGCCGACGGTATTGTTTTTCGTCAATCTAGTCTTTATTCCCGGTTGCATTTTACTTACACCGTGGAAACAGATTATACAACCGTTTATATTCAAATATGCTTCAAGTTCTCTAGTCAAATAGCCCTCTTTCCGTATCAATATAGTATAATGATTACCCTTATTCAACTCTATATTGAAATCAGGTCTGTCGTTTATAAAACTTGCAGATTCTTTCCCCGTTGTGTTATTATATACCTCAACAAGTGCACCCGTAATCCCATCTACAGGATCCTCAGGGGATTTTCTGACTTCTGTTAAGCTGATTTCAAAAGTGTAACCGGGTTTCCTGGCCATCTCAAATTTCATGAAGATATTTTTACCGTCTTTGGACATACTCCAATCAACATCTTTTGTGATTTTTTTGTAAATGTTTTTAGTTATCGTAATCGTATATTGCCGGTCTGAATTTAGAGTTAAAGAAAACTCACCATAATCATTGGTTTTGGTCTCCTTTAATACGATATCAGAATCTTTTAGTTTTAATTTAACATCGGCATTTGATATAAATCCTTGGTTTTCTTCCGCAGACACATATCCTTTTAGTATGATATTTTCCTGTGATTTTAGTCCCGGTATTAAATATGAAAACATTATTAAGATAAAAAATATTCTCTTCATTATGGTCTGTTTTAATTTTAACTGAAATTTGCGTTCACAAATAAACTGATATTTGTCGATTATGTTCTATTACTAATGATATTTAACAATAAAACTACATAAAAAGTTACATTAATAATTATTTTTGTGATAAAATTGAATTTTTATAAAATAGATTAACTGAATTATATGGATGCAATAAATTTAAATATAGAAAACACATTGAATTTTATCAATACAGAAAAACTGAATTTGCTAATGCAAGAAGCACAAAAAGCATTGGTCACACTTGAGAAAGGTAATGGCTTGGGCAATGATTTTTTGGGTTGGCTCAATTTACCTGAATCAATTGATTATAAAGAGATTTATACCGGTATTTCAGAGCTAAGGTCTAAAGTCGATACAGTCGTTGTCGTTGGTATTGGTGGCTCTTATCTTGGGGCTAGAGCTGTTATTTCGGCATTGAGTAATAGTTTTGTACCTACTAAACCGGAAATACTATTTGCAGGAAATAGTTTGGATGAAAACTATCACAATGATTTGTTCAATTATCTTCAAAATAGAAATTTTGGCATAGTTGTTATTTCCAAGTCAGGGACTACTACCGAACCCGCAATTGCCTTTAGAATCTTAAAAAAGATGGTAGAGAGCAAATATGGAATTGAAGAGGCAAGAAGCAGGATAATTGCTATTACTGACAAGGAGCGCGGTGCATTGAGGAAATTAGCCGATAAGGAAGGGTATAAAAGCTTTATAATAGCTGACGATATAGGCGGTCGTTTTTCCGTACTTTCACCGGTAGGTCTTGTGCCTATTGCCTTAGCCGGAATTGATATAGCAAAAATACTTGAAGGAGCTAAAGATATGAATCGATTCACTACATCAGATAAGTCTATAGAGGATAATATAGTGATAAAATATGCTGCAATACGCAATCTGCTTTATCAAAGAGGGAAAAATATTGAAATTTTGACATCTTACAGCCCTAAATTATTTTTTCTTGTAGAATGGTGGAAACAACTTTATGGCGAAAGTGAAGGCAAAGGAGGAAAAGGAATCTTTCCAGCCGGAGTTATCAACACAACTGATTTGCATTCGTTGGGACAATATATCCAAGATGGAGAGAGAATGATTTTCGAAACGGTTTTGGATATCAAAACAGAGGGAGCAAGAGTTGCAATTCCTGAAGTCAAAGATGACTTGGATAATTTGAATTATCTCGCCGGTAAAGATATGCACTATGTAAACCGGATGGCTATGCAAGGAACTCTTCTGGCTCATGTCGAGGGCGGTGTTCCAAATATCGAGTTGTCATTATCAACACTCGATGAATATAGTATTGGCGCTTTGCTATTCTTTTTTGAAAAAGCATGTGCGGTAAGTGGATATGTATTGGGCGTCAACCCTTTTGATCAGCCCGGGGTTGAGGCATATAAAAGTAAAATGTTTGAGTTATTGGGCAAGCCAAAATAATTTTCGATATAGACTTGGGGATTAGTATTTGTGATTTTTTATCATTTAAATTTTTATTTTATTACCTTTGCACTCAATAAAAAATAGTACATATGTTTGATGATTTAACAGGAAGATTAGAACTGGCATTTAAAAATATTAAGGGAGAAGGGAGACTTACGGAACTCAATGTTGCCAAATCAGTAAAAGAAATTAGGCGCGCGCTTGTAGCTGCCGATGTTAATTATAAAATTGCAAAAGAATTTACAGACGAAGTTAAGAAAGAAGCTCTCGGTTCAAAAAACATCCTTTCTGCGGTAAAACCCGGAGAATTGATGGTGAAAATTGTTCAAGATAAGATGGTTGAACTAATGGGGGGGCAAGCTGTAGGTCTTGATCTAAGTGGAAAGCCTTCCGTGATTCTGATCTCGGGATTACAGGGTTCAGGTAAAACCACATTTACAGGTAAACTTGCAAAATACTTGAAGGAAAAAAAACATAAAAAAGTTCTCGTGGTCGCCGGAGATGTTTATCGTCCTGCTGCTATAGATCAGTTGACGGTTGTAGCAGAACAAGCTTCTGCCGAAATATATAAAGAACTCGAAAATAAAAATCCTGTTGAGATTGCCCAAAATGCAATAAACTATGCAAAGGAAAATAATTTTGGTGTAGTTATCGTGGATACCGCCGGTAGGCTTGCTGTCGATGAAGCGATGATGCAAGAGATCGAGAATATTAAAGCTGCAATTAAGCCCAACGAGACATTGTTCGTAGTCGATTCAATGACAGGTCAAGACGCTATCAATACCGCTAAAACTTTTAATGACAGGCTTGATTTCGATGGTGTTGTGCTGACTAAATTGGATGGTGATACTCGAGGTGGTGCTGCATTGTCTGTGAAATATACGGTAGGTAAACCTATTAAATTTGTCAGTAATGGTGAAAAGCTTCAGGATTTGGAGATGTTTCATCCCGACAGGATGGCTCAAAGAATTCTTGGAATGGGTGATATTGTGACTTTCGTGGAGAAAGCACAAGCTCAATTCGATGAAAAAGAGGCAAAAAGACTGGAAAGAAAAATCAAAAAGAATAAATTTGATTATAATGATTTTTTGAGTCAAATAAAGCAAATTAAAAAGATGGGAGACCTTAAGGGGCTAATGAAAATGATTCCTGGTATGGGTAAAATGGTTAAAAATATCGATATTGACGATAGCGCATTTGACAAAGTCGAATCAATTATTTATTCGATGACTAATGAAGAAAAAGCCAAGCCCGAGTTGATGAATATGAGTAGAAAAAGACGGATTGCAAAGGGAAGCGGTAGATCTATACACGAAGTGAATATGTTTGTTAAACAATTTGAGCAAATGAAGAAGATGATGTACAAAATGAGTAAAATGAAAGGTATTCCGGATATGAAAGGATTTGAGGGATTTGGAAATTAATATGTTAAATTTTAAAAAATTATGCATTTTTTTTTATTTAGATTATAATAAAGTGTATATTTGTCCTATTAATGAAATTTTATGAACTATTAAATATAACTGAAATGAAAAAACAAATCTTATTTTTTGCAGTATTTTTACTTCCATTCTTTATGAATGGACAGTCCAAAAGTGAAATTGGACTTTTCTTGGGCATGAGTAACAGTGTTACTGATGTCAGTAACTTTAAAGCTGAAGGTCAAGGCATTTTTGACAATGCAGGATTGGGATATGGGCTGAACTATACTTACAATTTCAACAATAAGTTTGGGATTAGACTTGGATATATGGGAGCAAAGCTTAAAGGTGTTGATGAAAAAATAGATGAAGCTGCTGACCACGTAAGAAGAGGGTATGAGTTTACTTCTCCGTTGCATGAGTTCGGATTGATGGCGCAGTACAATATTTTAAAACCAAAAACTTATGAGGATGGCTCTTTTAAGAAATCCTTTATACCTTATGTTTTGTTTGGAGGTGGAGTAAGTTATACTAAGCCTGAAGTGGATTGGTCAAGTAATCCAAGACCCGTTAAGAACAAAAATGATGAGGAAAATACAAAAAGTATTAATCTTCAATTGCCTTATGGCGTTGGATTGAAATACAATATTTCAGAAAAATTCCATGTTGATTTGGAATTTAGAAATGTTGTACCAATGACTGACTATATAGATGGAATCAGTGAATCTGCAAATCCTGATAAAAATGATGCTTATTATTTCTTAGGATTGAATTTTGGTATGAAGATAGGTATGAAAGACAGAGACCATGATGGTATTGCAGATGATAAAGACGCTTGTCCTGATATCCCCGGAATTTCCGCATTCAACGGTTGTCCTGATACAGATGGTGATGGTATAACAGATGCAGAGGATCTTTGTCCTTTAGTTGCAGGTTCGATAGCACTAAAAGGATGTCCTGATACAGATGGTGACGGTGTCGCAGATAAAGATGATGGATGTCCAAATGTGGCAGGTACGGTTAATGGTTGTCCTGATACAGATGGTGACGGAATAATCGATAAAAATGATAAATGTCCAAAAGTAAAAGGACTTAGGGATTATGCAGGTTGTCCTCCACCTGATGCTGATGGAGATGGTGTAATTGATTCAGAAGATAGATGTCCAAATGTTGCAGGAAGTATTGCAGGTTGTCCTGATACAGATGGTGACGGAGTTGTTGACATTGATGATAATTGTCCAAAAGTAAAAGGAATCATCGCTGGATGTCCGGATACTGATAAAGATGGTATTAGAGACCTTGACGATAAATGTCCTACTGTAGCCGGTATTGCTGCAAATAAAGGTTGTCCTGCTGTTAAAAAAGAAGTGCAAGATAAGATTATAAGTATTGCGAAAGCAGTTTATTTCAATACGGGTAGTGCTGTATTAAAATCAAGTTCTAAAAGGAAACTTAACGAGTTGGTTAAGATATTGAAAGAATATCCTGAAATGAATATGATTATCGAAGGACATACCGATAGTAGGGGAGATGATGCAAAAAATATGAGCTTGTCTCAAAGACGTGCTGATGCTGTTTTGAACTATCTTGTTAATAAAGGAATATCTGCAAGTAGATTGTCAAGTATGGGGTACGGAGAAACAATGCCTGTAGCCGATAACAAAACTGCTGCCGGTAGGAAGTTAAATAGAAGAGTTGAATTAAAGTCAACCTTTTAATAAAAGATTATAGTTTTATAACTTGGGTGTGGGAACTTATTCCCACACCTTTTTTTATGCCAATTGAATATCTAAATGACGATTATATTCAAACCTTGTTTATGAGGTGCATTTCATTTTTTTCGCATATAAGGTTAATTTTTTTATTTGCATAAACCACCCCATTTATGAAAATAATCCGTTTTGCTTCTATATACTACCTCAACCTGCCGTTAGGTACAAAACATGGGTAAAGGCTAAAATGCGTGCTGTAGGTACGCAATGTTGCCTACATCAACAAAGTTTCTTGTAAAAGCGAAATAATGAAATACACCTGTGAATTTATAAAATTACCTGTTTTTGTACAGGCACTATGTATTTTGAGGAGTATTTCTTGTTTCAATTTTGAAATGGGATATTAATTCTATATATTTATACCTCATTCTAAAATTTAATAGGGCTAATATCGTTAAGAGTTCTGTGTTTTATACCTATAAATATAATTTACAGTTATGAAAAAAATAATTCTCTTTATTACTATTCTGTTTTTGGTCAATGTGTCATTTGCAAGCTATATCTTGATTCCAATGGATGCTGAGAGTCAAAAAAATCACCTTAAAGCCTACGGTATCGCCTATTGGGTATTGGAGCAAAATGGGGAGGCATACTGGTTATTGAATTATAGAGGAGGAAGTTTTGCGTTTAAATATGCAGAGCCAATTGAAAGAAAATGCAAAGTCAGAGGAGTAAGTTATAAAGTGATTACTAACGGTGAATTTGCCAGAGTAAGAAATGAAATAGCTTCTCCGGAAATAAATCAAGAGGTGATGAAATTGGAGAAAGTTCCTAAAATTGCTGTTTATACCCCGGAGTATAATACACGCGGAGAGAAAATTCAGCCCTGGGATGATGCTGTTACCATGGTTTTGACATATGCGGAAATACCTTTTGATAAAATCTATGACAGACAAGTTTTGGAAGATAAACTGGCAGAGTATGATTGGTTGCATTTGCATCATGAGGACTTTACCGGACAATATGGTAAGTTTTATAAAAGCTATAAAGATTATAAATGGTACAAAGAAAATCAAAGAAGACAAGAGGAATTGGCAAAAAGCCTTGGATTTAATAAAGTATCCAAATTAAAATTGGCCGTTGTGAAGAAAATAAAAGAATATGTAGGCGCCGGGGGATTTTTATTTGCAATGTGTTCAGCTACCGACACATATGATATTGCCTTGGCAGCAGAAAACACGGATATATGCGATAAAATGTATGATTACGATCCTATGGATCCGGATGCTCAATCCAAATTGCTATTCAATAATACCTTTGCTTTCGAAAATTTTCAATTGATTACTAACCCCTACGAATATGAGTTCTCATCAATAGATAATAGAAAAAGGAAAATAAAGCCCAAAGAGGATTATTTTACACTATTTGAATTTTCGGCAAAATGGGATCCTGTTCCGACAATGCTAACTCAAAACCATACCAGAGTTATCAAAGGGTTTATGGGGCAAACTACAGCTTTCAAAAAGAATCAAATAAAATCCGATGTTTTGATAATGGGAGATTTGAAAGTGGAGAATGAGGCGAGATATATCCATAGCAATTACGGTAAAGGTTTTTGGACTTTTTACGGAGGACATGATCCTGAAGATTACAGGCATTTTATCGGTGATCCGCCTACAGATTTAAGCTTGCATCCAAATTCTCCCGGATATAGACTTATATTAAATAATATTCTCTTTCCGGCTGCCAGAAAGAAAAAACATAAGACGTAGTAGAAAATAAAAAAGGCCACTTCGAAAAGTGACCTTTTTATTTTTTTTAAACTTTGCTTTTAGATTCTTCCAGAATTTTTTTTGCGGCATCCAGTATCACCGTGTCTTCCAAGTGGACAATTCCACCATCAGGTCCCGGTTGTATGTGTTTTCCCACAATTTCACC
>JALVEE010000293.1 GCA_027008645.1 Saprospiraceae bacterium | reverse complement strand
ATAATTTAATATAATTTTATGAAAAATTATAATTTTTAACAAAGTGACAGATACAAAAACAAGATTAGAGGAAGTTCAAAGGAAAATTGAAGATTTGGGTAAAATCGAATCTGAGTTTGCTGTTACAGAGCAAAAGAGAATTGATATAGATGACTCTATCAATCGTATTTTGGTGCAATTGGAGAGCAAAAACGATGAGATTAGCAAGCTTGAGAGCTTTAGTATTGGAGGGGCTATTAAATCTATATTCGTCGATAAGGCAAAAACATTGGAACAAAAACGCAATGAGTATTATTCCCTTTCCAAGGCATATGATAAATTGAAGATTGATAAAGCAGGAGTGGATTTTGAGTACAAATTGCTCAATGAAAAATTGAAATCTCTAACTAAATACAAAAAAGAGTTTGAGTATCTTATCGAATTGAGAGCAAAAGAGCTTTTGACAGAAAACTCCTCTCAGGGACACTCATTGAAGAATATATTGAAAGATTTAGAAAGAGAAAATGAATTGTTAGGCAATCTGAATATAACTAAAGCTATTATAGATAAAGTACTTAATAGACTTACTCTTTTAGGTGCGGCTTTTAGTGAAGTGGAAAGCTATACTGCTTGGAATAGACCTAGAGTCAGGAATTTCAGATTTAATAAAAGACAGGCGATAAATAGGGCAAAAGAACTAAATCTTGAATGTAAATTGCTTCTAAATGAATTGGAGAAGAGCTTTAGTAAAATAGGATATACATACAGAACTATTGATTTGCAGTTGGTTAATTTTGAAAATATAATTGGAATGTTTTTTGACAATATTTTTTCTGACTTGATATTGCAACAAAACCTGTCCAAAGCAATTGCTGAAGTCGATAGTGTTTATACTAAATCAAAAAAAATAAAGATAGATATCTTGAACCGCATAAATAAAAGTGAAAAAGAATTGAAGAGATTGAAGGAAATAAGAGAAAGTATTATTTTGAATAAATAAAATTCCTTGTCATGAAAACATTATTATTTAGTTTGTTTCTGCTCTTCTCAGCAAATACCGTATTTTCACAACAACATGTAGAAGAATATACCGATAAATTGGATGGTGATATTTGGGTATTGGATTCGGTTCACCATTATAAGGGATATCCTAGTTCAGATTTATATTTGTTTTTGAGAGAACTCGTTACTTCCAGAAATTCTAAGGGTGATATTACTTCCAAATTGTATCTGAAAAAGAAGCATATAATATTTGATTGGGAAAATAGTTCCAGATACACCCAATCATTCTATGATAATGGCAAGAAGAATGAGTACAAATTACAAGTTTATGATTCTAAAAGAAATATATGGATTGATTCGTTTCAATATAAAAAATATAATAACCTTGGACTTCTGATAATGGATATGTCATTTGGCTATGATCAGGCTTTAGGAACCCATTCTCATGGATATAAAGTTTTTAAAAAATATAATGTTGACAAAAAAGTAATAGAAAGCAAACACTTGATTTGGGATAAAGATAATCAAAAGTGGATTAAACATGTATTAGAATTAACTGACTATTCAGATAGTGGTAACAAAAAAAAGATTGTGTCAAAGACTTGGGTAAATGGAACGAATGCTTGGGTTAACAAAGATAAAAAGGAGTGGAAATATAATTCCAATAATGCTTTGATTGAATATAAAACGATGGAATGGGTAAATAATACTTGGCTTAACAGATATAAAAAAACAATTGAATATACTTCGGAGGGAAAACACAAAATGATATTGAATCAAAATTGGAATACAAGCGAGGATAATTGGGAGAATACATTAAAAAATGTGTATGAATATGATGGAGATAGCGCACTGTATGTTTTAGTGCAACAATGGAATGCCAATGAAGACAAATGGAAAGATTTTATGCTTGAAATCAAAAAATACAATGATGCAAAATTGTTAATCGATAATATAAAATATTACTACCCTTTGGATTCTACTGATGAACTAAGCGGCACTAGATTTTTATTCTATTATAATTCCGAAAAAAAAATATTGAATAAACTAAGTAGGTCTTGGAATGATGAAAAGAAAGTTTGGGAAAATGAAGGTAAATGGGAATATGATTATACCGATGGTAATACTGTAATCAGCAGTAATTGGGATACGATTACAATAGAATGGATTCCTAATGCTTATTATAAGTATGTGCTAGATTCTCAAGGCAGAACAGTTTTGGGTTTGAGAAAAAAGTGGAATATTGAAGAGAGTAAATGGATTAATTATAGCAAAGATGAAAAAGAATATGATGATTATAATCATTTGCTTAATTCTATTTATTTTATTTGGCTTGATGATTGGGTTGTATATAGCAAAAGGCATTATTTTTGGTCAAAATTCAATACGAATAATACAGATGAACTTGCTAATGATGGTTTTGTGCTGTTTCCCAATCCAGCAGGAAATGTATTGAACTTGTCTTATGATTTGGACAAAAGTATCTATAATCTGCAAATATATTCTTTGAGAGGTAATCAAGTGCTGGAGATTTCAAGTCCTTCCTATGATAAAATTGATATTTCACAACTTGTAAGCGGTGTCTATATTTTAAAAATTAATACAGCGAAAGGTACTGTTTCAAAGCTGTTTAGTGTAGAAAAATAAAGTACATGCTAATTAATCAAATGAGTTCACCTACTAAATAGATGCTGCCAAGTGCCAAAATCAAATCATCTTCACCTGCTTTAGCGAGTGCTTTGTCTCTTGCTGATGTAGCATTGGGAAATGCGTTGCCTTTCAATTCATAGCCGGAAGCCTTTTTCATCAATTGGTTTTCGTCCATGGCTCTTGGTATATCAGCTTTGGTAAAATAATATATTGCATCTTTTGGTAGCAAAGCCATGATTTTGTCCCACTCTTTATCTGCCACGACTCCCAAGATAATATGGAGTTTTCTATACTCTATTTGATTTGTATAAACGATAGTCTCCTTTATAGCTCCTATGTTATGTGCTCCATCAGCTATCATCAATGGTTTTTGGGACACTATATGCCACCTCCCGATGTACTTTGTGTTTTTTTTCACATGCCTAATACCCTTTGTGATTTTTTCGGCTTTGATTTCCCAATTGTCACCGTAGTATTTCAAAAATATATAGATTGCGGAAGTAGCATACTTTATATTTTTATAGCTAAAAGGCCCTAAAATATCTGTTTTTATTGTTTTGATATTCCACAAACTCGGATCCAATATGAATTTCGTACATCTTAGGTTTCTTTTTATCTCTTTTACATTTACAATATCATCAGAATAATAAAGAGGAGCATCCTTGAAATCTGATATTTTTTTATATGCTGAAAGACATTCTTTTTGTTTTTCTCCGATGATAACGGGAATGTTTTTCTTGATAATACCCGCTTTTTCCTTTGCTATTTCATATAGAGTATCACCAAGTGTTTGTGTGTGATCATAAGAAATATTGGTGATGATTGACAGCAGAGGCTTAATGATATTTGTCGAATCCAGCCTTCCACCAAGCCCCACTTCTATAATGGCAATATCTACTTTTTCATCAGCGAAATAGTCAAAAGCCATTGCAACCGATAGCTCAAAATAACTCGGTTTTAGTTCCTCGATTAAATCTTGATTTGAAGAGATAAATTCAGTAAGCTTTGATTTTGGGATATATTTGCCATTGATTTTTATTCTTTCCCTGAAGTCTTTGTAGTGGGGCGAAGTATAAAGTCCGGTTTTGTATCCCGCCTCTTGAAAAATCGAAGATAGAATATGAGAAGTTGTTCCCTTTCCATTGGTTCCGGCGATATGAATAGTCTTAAACTTGTCTTGAGGATTGTCGATTTTTTCACAAAAATTAGTAATATTGCTCAAATCGTATTTCAAAGCTTTAGGCCCTTGCCTTTGGAATATAGGAAGCTTTGAAAAAATATAGCCCAATGCTTGTTTATACGTTTTGATTTTACTCATATTCTTTTAGCATTATTCCTTGAAACTAATGATTTTAAGTGAATTTTCCGTCAGGGATCTTTTTACTATCTTATTGAATTGTTGGTCGTATTTTTTTGGAATGACAATATTTTTTACATCATCAATTGATCTGAATGAAACAGATTGATTGTTAAAATAAGCATAGCCTGTGAAATTGTTGTCTTCGATTAATACTACTGATGATTCGTCCGGAGCTCTTCCAATATCTATAATTGCAAATGATTCGAATGGAAATAAGATATTGTTTTCCAAAGCTTCTTCAAACCTTTTGTTATACTCTTCGGGAGATTCAAGGCCAACACATGCTCCAAAGCATTTGCCTAATCCATATTCAAAACACGCTCCTGCATATTTATTTGCTCCCGATACATGTTCGCACAGAGCGTTTATAGAAATAAATGATGACAGGTATGCTTTAGCTGATTTTCGTGATTTGAATTTGGATGAAATTACATTTTTTCCCTTGGTGGATTTTGTGATTTGAAAGCTGATATATCCTGCATCGTCCTTGTAATAGGCGATAGAGTAGGGGAATTCGATATTTTTCAATGCTTTATTTGCCGGTGGTCTTTTTTCTTTGATCTCTTCTGCTTCTTTCAAGAATGCTATCATCTCGCTACCTGTTAACTCGTAATCTATTTTTCTTACCGTATTGTATAATTTTGTAGATTTTGGAGTTATTTTTTGAAAATGCTGTTTTACTCTTTTTCTTATATTTTTACTTTTTCCAATGTAGATTATATTATCAAACATATCCAAAAAGTAATACACACCGGTTTTCTCAGGTAGATTGTTTATCATTGAAGAATCAATGCCGGGAGGCAGTTTTGTTTCTTTAATCGAAATACCGAAAATATCGGATAGTGTCGATTCTGATTCCGGTATTTTAAGTCCTAATTTTAATATATCAAGAGTAGCGAGAACGTCTGCCATTGCTCTGTGTCTTGAATCGACGCTAATATTAAATTCCTTAATCAAATTTCCTAATGAATAGGATTTTAGCCCCGGAAAAAACCTCCGAAACAACTTGACAGTACAAAGTTGTTTTCGTGTGTAACTAAAGCCGAGTCGATTGAATTCTTCTTGAACAAAACTGTAGTCAAATCGTGAATTGTGTGCTACAAAGATGCAGTTTTCAGTAATCTCTACGATTCGTTTTGCAATCTCATAAAATTTTGGAGCATCTAAGAGCATGTCATCTGTGATGCCTGTGATTCTTGTTATAAATGCGGGGACTGATCTTTCAGGATGAACCAATGATTCAAACGAATCAATGATTTTCTCACCGTCAAATATTACTATAGCAATCTCTATTATTTTCTCTCTAATGGCAGAACCACCTGTTGTTTCTATATCAACTATGGCAAAATTGTTTTTCATAAAAAATACAATCTTATTTTTGCAACGGGAGCAAGAATATTGTGAAATGCTGAGAAAATATTATTTTTTCGATTTTTTCTTTGGTGTAATCATTACGATCATCTTTTTCCCCATAAGTTTAGGCAGGTTTTCGACAGAACCGATATCCGACAATTCCTTGATAAACCTTAGCAAAAGCAATTCACCTCTATCTTTGAATACAATCGATCTCCCTTTGAAAAATACATAGGCTTTCACTTTACTGCCTTCTTCTAAAAACTTCCTGGCATGATTTAATTTGAAATTAAAATCATGGTCATCTGTATTGGGACCAAAACGAATTTCTTTGATTACAGTTTTAGAAGTTTTTGCTTTTAGCTCTTTTTGTTTTTTCTTTTGTTGATAAATGAACTTTGAAAAGCCGATAATCTTACATACGGGAGGATTTGCTTTAGGACTGATTTCCACCAAATCTTGTCCCAATTCTTTAGCCCAATGTAGAGCCAATTTGGTATTGTAAATATCAGGAGTGATTTTATAGCCGGCAACCTCACTTACCTCATCCAAATTATCTCCGACTAACCGGATTTCAGGAACCCTTATATCGGTATTTATCCTGAATTTGTCTTTTAAATCATCTTTTTTTGGGGCAAAGTTTCTTCTTCTTCTAATACTCAAATTTATTAAATTTTTGTTAATAATATATGTTAATAGCCACAAATATATAAAACTTTTTCAAAGAGAATTTAAAAAAGTATAAAAACTCTAAAAATAGTTTTAATTAGATACTATTTAAATACTTAAACAATAATAATTTTTATTCGGTTTCAGTTTTTGTTTTTTTTATTTTTTTTCCTAATGTTACTTTAATATTTTTATTTTTATCCAAAGAGATAAGAAGCGTACTGTTTTTCTTAGGATTCTTATTCAATATGTATTCTGCCAATGGGTCTTCAACATATTTTTGAATAGCCCGGTGCAATGGTCTTGCTCCGTATTTTGGATCATAACCTCTATTGGCAATAAATTCTTTTGCTTCAGGTGTGAAATCAACAGTGTATTCCAAATCAGCCAAACGCTTGTAAAAATCTTTAAGAATGATATTAATGATTTGATGAATATCTTCTTTATTCAAACTATTGAAGATGACCACATCGTCAATTCTGTTTAAAAATTCAGGAGAGAATGTCTTTTTTAGAGCATTTTGAATTATGATTTTGGAGTTTTTACCGGTATCTTCAATTTTCGATTTAGTATTGAATCCCATTCCCGTACCAAAATCTTGCAGTTGTCTGGCACCTATATTTGAAGTCATTATTATCATTGTATTTTTAAAATTGACTCTCCTGCCAAGACCGTCAGTCAATTCTCCTTCATCAAAAACTTGCAATAATAAATTAAAAATGTCCGGATGTGCCTTTTCAATTTCATCCAATAAAATCACGCTATATGGTTTTCTCCTGATTTTTTCTGTCAATTGCCCTCCCTCTTCATAACCAACATATCCGGGAGGTGCTCCAATCAATCTGCTTACAGAGAATTTTTCCATATATTCGCTCATATCTATTCTTACTAGAGAATCTTTAGTGTCGAATATGTATTCAGCCAGTGCTTTGGCCATTTCTGTCTTACCAACTCCTGTCGGACCGAGGAATATAAATGTTCCAATTGGTTTGTTTGGATCTTTTAGTCCCAACCGGTTTCTTCTGATAGCTTTTGTTATTTTAACTATGGCATCATCTTGACCGATAATTACTTTCTTCAAATCATCTGCCATTGAGACCAATTTTTTGCCTTCTTTTTTTGCAACTTTTTGTACCGGAATACCTGTCATCATAGATACAACTTCAGATATATTCTCCTCATCAACCGGAAATCTCAATGATTTAGACTCTTCTTCCCATTTTATTTTTGCTTCCTCAAGAGCGTATTTTAACTTTGATTCTTGGTCTCTGAAATCTGCTGCTTTTTCGTATTGTTGATTTTTGACTGCTTCTGTTTTTTTAAGTATTACTTCCTTAATTTGTTTTTCGTAATCTTCAATTTCTTGAGGAACAGTCAGGTTTTTAAGATGAGTTCTTGCACCTGCTTCATCCAATACATCAATTGCTTTATCAGGCAAAAATCTATCCGTAATATAGCGGTTGCTTTGATTTACACAGGCATTAATGGCTTCATCGGAGTAATCTACTTGATGAAATTCTTCATACTTGCTTTTGATATTATTCAAGATTTCGATTGTTTCTTCTACTGAAGGCGGATCTACAAGTACTTTTTGAAATCTTCTTTCCAAAGCTCCATCTTTCTCTATATATTGTCTGTACTCATCCAGTGTTGAAGCCCCGATGCATTGCAAGTCACCTCTGGCCAAAGCCGGTTTGAAAATATTGGAAGCATCTAAAGAGCCTGAAGCTCCTCCTGCTCCTACG
>JALVEE010000292.1 GCA_027008645.1 Saprospiraceae bacterium | reverse complement strand
ATTTTCAAATTCTTATTTTTGTTTTCTCTTTAATTTAGCAAAAGTTTTCAATTGAAACTTTCCATACGGCAATTACCTACAACGGTTAATATATGGCGTCGTAGCGGGCTTAAAAGTTCGCTAACTTCGCCTTTTGGTACAAAGATAGGAAAATTCATAGAATTTTTCTATCTTTTATTTGCATTAGAAAATTCTATGAATTTTCCGGTGCAAATACGCCTAAACATTGAAGTAGGCGAGAACCCCGCTATGCGCTATATATAATGTTGTGTGTAAGTGTTTTTATATAGTTTCAAATTTGTCAATTCTAATGAACTTATAGAGTGTTTTCTCCTTTTTGGCAAGTCCAGTTAATTTTACTTGTTTTTTTTCTTTATGTAATTCAATAGCATATTTATAATCATCACTGCTAAGATTTGCAGACACAGTTACAGGCAATCGGTCTTTTGTAATACCTGAAACTTTAATAGAATTTGTTGTGCCATCAGGATTTTTTGATCTAAGGGCAATAATTTTACCGGTAACAATCAAATTTGTTTCAGCATTCAATATTTCATCAATACGTTGTATAAATGAATCTAGTCTTCTCAATTTTTCATTATTCATATTGTTCACAATAATTCGTTCAGATGATTCAATACTATCAAATGTGAACTCAAGGTTTTTAATTTTTACTTTGGAATATAATTCTTCAAATTGTTTCAGCAATTTAATATTTATAAATTTACTATTTTGTTTAATATATTGGTAATCTATAGAAATATTAATACCAGAAAAGATTTCATTATTTAGATAAGTTATGATGCTTTTAATTCTCTGATTTATGTCTTTAGCATAAATTGCATCATCTCCAAATAAAGTCTGTTCTACTAATTTTTCTTTTGTTGGTAAGTTAATTTTGGATATAAAACTTCCTTTTTCTGTTTGTAAAAAAGAACAATGATTTAAATACTTTTCTGCTTCATCAAGATTTCTAGTAAATAAAGGGTCTTTGCTAATAACAAAAGATGCTGTAGATAACAAAATATTTTTTATCTTTTCAAGTAAAGTTTCAAAACGTCCAAATGAAATACTACCATCTTTTGTGTTTTCATCTATAATTCTAAGAGAAAATACTTCAGATTCAGACTCAATTATTTTTATTAAATCATCAACACTTATTTCATAAATTTCGGCAATAATTTTAATAGAATTTGATAAAAAACGTTCAAAATCAACAGTTTTTTTATTATAAGGTAAGATGAAAATATAGTTGCTTGGAAATGAAAAAAGTGCAGGTGCTTTTAAATAAATAAACCTTTCATTTTGTTTTTCAAACTTCCAACCACGGTTTAAAAGAAAACTAAGTAATATGTTAGGATTAATATTCAATTGTAGTAAGTATTAAACCAATTATCAAAAGTATCAAAGTCAAGTTTATTGTTTAGAGGAATGGATATTCTAATTCTGCTTGTATTATCCGTTGGTTCAGATCCATCAGGTGGGATATACCAAAATGCGTATTTTCTTAATAAAATATATTCATCATTAAAATCAATCCAATCATCTTTTTCTTCAGGCAGAACAAAAAGAATTAAGAAGAATGGTGCATTGGAAAATTCTTTTCTTTTTATTAAATCGTTATAGGTTTTTACTTCTAAATCATATTTTAACACACTGTCTTCAAGAATAACAGTCCTATCAGTTGTTGCTTTTAACTGCAAATCAATATATTGTCCTGATTGAATAAATCTGGTCCTACCATTTGAGATATAAGAAATGTCTTTTGTTAAAGAAAAATCAACTCCACCAGTATCTGAAGGTTTAGTAAGTTTGTAACCTAAATATGAGGCGACTAATCCAACAAAACTATTTGAAAGTTCTTCTTTTATCTGCTCAATTGTCATAGTTTTATATCAATTCTTTCATTACACACAACGGTTA
>JALVEE010000291.1 GCA_027008645.1 Saprospiraceae bacterium | reverse complement strand
GGTATATGGTAATATGGGCGAAAATTCGGCTACAGGTGTAGCATTTACCAGAGATGCCGGTACAGGAGAAAATATTTTCAATGGCGAATATTTGATTAATGCACAAGGTGAAGATGTAGTTGCCGGAGTAAGAACTCCTCAGCAAATCACAAAAGAGGGTTCTATAAGATGGGCAAAATTAGCTCAAATTTCCGAAGAGGAAAGAGTTAGTAAATACCCCTCTCTGGAAGAAAGAATGCCTGAACAATATAAAGAATTAGATGATATTCAAAATAAATTGGAGAAGCATTATAAAGATATGCAAGACTTGGAATTTACTATCCAAGACGGTAAATTGTGGTTGCTCCAAACCCGTACAGGTAAACGAACAGGTGCTGCTATGATAAAAATAGCAATCGATATGGTCAATGAAGGTATGATTGATGAAAAAACAGCAATCATGCGTCAAGAACCTGAAAAATTGGATGAATTATTGCATCCCGTATTTGATAAGTCAGCGATAAAAACAGCTACTGTTGTCGCAAAAGGGCTTCCTGCTTCTCCCGGAGCATCAACCGGTCAATTGGTATTTTTTGCCGATGAAGCAGATAAATATGATTCAACAATTTTGGCAAGAATAGAGACATCTCCCGAAGATTTGGAAGGTATGAATATTGCTAAAGGTATTCTAACTGCAAAAGGAGGAATGACTTCTCACGCGGCTGTTGTCGCCCGGGGTATGGGTAAAACATGTGTATCCGGTGCAGGGGAAATCAAAATTGATTATAAAGCAAGAACGATGACCACCGGTGGCAAGACTTATAAAGAGGGTGACTTTATCTCTCTTAATGGTTCAACAGGTGAAGTCTATGATGGACAAATAGCAACAATCGATCCTGTAGTAGGTGGTGACTTTGCAAAAATAATGGAATGGGCGGATAAATATTCAAGAATGTATGTCAGAACCAACGCCGATACCCCTCATGATGCACAAGTAGCACGTAATTTTGGAGCAAAAGGTATAGGACTTACCAGAACAGAGCATATGTTTTTTGAAGGTGAAAAAATCATTGCGATGCGTGAAATGATTCTTGCTGAAGACGAAGCAGGAAGAAGAGCAGCATTGGATAGATTATTACCTATTCAAAGAAAAGATTTTGAGGGAATATTCGAAGCTATGCATGATCTTCCTGTAACAGTAAGATTATTGGATCCACCTCTGCATGAATTTGTTCCTCATGATGATAAAGGCCAGCAGGAAATGGCTGATGTAATGGGCGTAAGTTTAGAGGTCATAAAGCAAAAAGTTGAAGATCTTTCAGAATTTAACCCAATGTTGGGACATAGAGGTTGTAGATTAGGAAATACTTATCCTGAAATTACAGAAATGCAAACAAGGGCAATAATCGAAGCAGCATTGAACCTTAAGAAAAAAGGCATTAACGCACATCCTGAGATTATGGTGCCATTGACAGGAACTCTTGCTGAAATGAAAATGCAAGAAGGTATAATCAGAGAAACAATAGCCAAAATATTTGAGGAAAGAGGAGAAAGTATCGATCATATGGTTGGTACAATGATTGAAATACCAAGGGCAGCCTTGACAGCGGACTTGATCGCAGAATCAGCCGAATTTTTCTCTTTCGGTACCAATGACCTTACTCAAATGACATTTGGTTACTCAAGGGATGATGCAGGTAAGTTTTTGCCTATTTATATCGAAAAAGGTATATTGAAGCAAGATCCTTTTGAAGTATTGGATCAGGAAGGTGTTGGACAACTTGTGGAGATGGCTTGTAAAAAAGGACGTCAAACAAGACCCGGTATTAAATTGGGAATTTGTGGAGAACATGGAGGAGAACCCTCTTCAGTAGAATTCTGCCACAGAACCGGACTTGACTATGTAAGTTGCTCTCCTTTTAGAGTACCGATTGCAAGATTAGCTGCTGCACAAGCTACAATCAGAGAAACACTTTAGTTTATAAATTGTAATAGTGTATAATATTAGAGGTTATCCTTTTGAAAGGGTAACCTCTTTTTCATATGCATTTCATTTTTTCCCTTTTTTTACAAGAAGTTTTGTTGACGTGTTTAATATAGCGTACCTATGGCACGCATTTTAGTTGGTATAGATTTTTTTACCCATATTTTGTGCCTAGCGGCACATTGCTGTATTTCATAGAATTAAAACGGATTAATTTTATAAGTAGGGTGGTCTATACAAATAGAATAAATAACATTGAATGCGAAAAAATGAAATACACTCTTTTGAATTTCGAAATAATATTAAAAAATAAGCTATATTTTACGTGCCTGATAGAATAAAAGTGTATTTTTATGAGTTTTTGGTGTGATTATTGATAGTAAAATAAAAAAGACTATAACTTTTAGCTATTTTTGGCGTTTTTTGTGTGTTACTATCATTAGTTATAGCAATGAATTAATTATTTTAAAGAATATAGAGGCAAATGGCATTTTTTAGTTTTTTTACACAAGAATTGGCAATTGATTTGGGTACGGCGAATACTCTTATCATTCAAGATAATAAAGTAGTAGTTGAAGAGCCCTCAATAGTGGCGATAGATCTTAAGACCAATGAGGTCGTAGCAGTTGGGACAAAGGCGATGCAAATGCACGGTAAGACTCACCACAATCTTAAGACTGTAAGACCCTTGAAGGACGGTGTTATCGCAGATTTTCAGGCTGCCGAAGCGATGATTGAGGGACTGATAAATATGATAAATGATCAAAAAAGATTTTTCACTCACTTGAAAATTGTGATTTGTATTCCGTCCGGGATTACCGAGGTAGAAAAAAGGGCTGTTTTTGACTCTGCCGATCACGTTGATGCAAAAGAGACCTATTTGATATATGAGCCAATGGCAGCTGCATTGGGAATAGGGCTTGATGTCGAGGCACCTGAAGGTAATATGATCATAGATATAGGTGGAGGTACTACCGAGATTGCTGTTATCGCTCTATCCGGTATTGTTTCAGACCAGTCAATCAGAACGGCCGGTGATGAGTTTACCATGGATATTGTTGATTTTATGAAGAGGGAATATAATTTATTGGTCGGTGAGAGAACAGCTGAAAAAATAAAGATAAATGTGGGGGCGGCAATAGAAGAGATTGACGATGTACCTGATCCTTTGCCGGTAAACGGAAGAGATTTGGTGACAGGTATTCCAAGGCAAGTAGAGATAAATCATAGAGAGGTATGTCGTGCATTGGATAGCTCAATAAAAAAAATCGAAGAAGCAGTACTGAAAACGTTGGAAGATACACCGCCTGAATTGGCATCGGATATATTCAGAAGAGGTATATATTTAACCGGGGGAGGAGCGCTTTTAAGAGGTTTGGATATTAGATTGTCAAGAAAAACAAAACTAAATGTTCAGGTGGCAGAAGATCCCTTAAGAGCAGTAGTGAGGGGAACAGGTTTGGCTTTGAAAAATTCAAGTAAATTTTCATTTTTAGTAGATAGAAAAAATCTTTAGTTTTTCTACCGGTATTTCAAATTATATGAATAGCTTTGTAATATATGAGGAATTTTCTTCTATTTTTAAGTAAATACAATGCGATATTATTATTTGTAATATTGGAAGTTATATCTTTTTTTTTGATTGTAAACTACAATAACAGGCAAAAAGAGATTTTTCTATATTCTTCTAATTTACTCGTAGGTAAAATCAATCAAAAGCGTACAGAATTATCCAATTATCTCGATCTTGAAGAACAAAACAATAAGCTAAAATCTGAGAATGCTCTTATTTTTCAGAATTACTTCAATTCCCGTTATTATAAGACTGATAATCCCGAAATCAAAGATTCTTCCCTCAATGATTTCAAAATTGTATCCGCCTCGATTTGCAATAAAAGCGTTACTCATAGAAATAATAGATATACATTGGACAAAGGGACAAACAGCGGTATAAAAAAGGGCATGGGAGTTATTTCAGCCAAGGGAATAGTAGGTGTAGTAAGAAAAGCTAATGAAGAATTTTCATCGGTTATACCTTTGATAAATACTATATCCAGGACAAGTGTTATGGTAAAAGGGAAAGGCTATTTCGGAATACTCAAATGGCAGCCTTATGATTATAAAAAGTCTATGCTTGAAGAAATTCCCAAGCATGCAAATATATCTCGTGGGGATACATTGATAACAAGTGGATTTTCTACGGTTTTTCCAAAGGGTATTGTTGTTGGAACCATTGATGAAATTGAATTGAACAGAGGTTCCAATTACTATGATATTACAGTTAATCTTATCAATGATTTGGCGCTTATTGATAATGTCTATATTATTGAGAATACTAAAAAAGAGTTAAAAAAAGAAGTTGAAGAATAGTACGGTTTGAAATGAATACAAATATAACAAATAATATAAGAAGATTCTTCATAATAGTATTAATCCAAGTATTGATTCTGAAACAAATCAATATTGGTTGGGGAGGATATCACTATATTCAGCTCTTTATTTATCCTGTTTTTATATTGTTAATGCCCTTAAAGACCAAAAGGTTTGTACTCCTTTTATTGGCATTTTTTGTTGGAATCATTATAGATATGTTTTATGATTCACCGGGCTTGCACACGAGCGCTTTAGTGTTTTTGGCATACATAAGGAGGTATGTATTGAAGTTTTTGGAGCCTGTAGAGGGTTATAATATAGATGCAACTCCTACAATTAAGACTTTTGGATTGGATTGGTTTTTGATTTATTCTACAGTCTTGGTTTTTTTTAATATATTATGGTATTTTTCGATGGAAGCATTTTCATTTCAATATATTTCAGATATAATGCTCAAAACTATTTTTAGCTTTATATTTTCGGAAATAATTATATTATTATACGTCGCTATTTTAAATCCAAAGTAAATTGTTAAAGAGAATAGATAGATATAGTATAATTAAATTTTTTTTCATTATTGCAGCTCTTGTTTTGATTTACAAAGCTTCTGTGCTTCAAATATTTGACAAGAGCTATAGGACCAAAGTTGAGCGTGCAACACTAAGAAAAACCATGTTGCTTCCGGCACGCGGGCTTATCTATGATAGAAATGACAAATTACTTGTTTCCAATGAACCTGTCTATGAATTAAAAGTGATTTACAATAATATTAATCCCAAAATGGATACCAATTTGTTGTGTTCTTTGTTGGATATTACAAGAGAAGAATTCCTTTCGGCAATGGATAAGAATTGGAAGGATTACAGGTACAATAAAAGAAGTCCGTTTGTATTTTTATCTAAAATAGATCCGGAGATATATTCCGGATTTGTAGAGCATTTATTTGAATTTCCCGGGTTTTATCCAAGTACAAAAAACATAAGAAATTATCTTAATCCCAATGCTGCGCATGTCTTGGGATATATGGGTGAGGTTAGTCCGGATATCATAAAAAAACATAAGGAGGAATATTCTTCCGGTGACTATATTGGGATAACGGGTCTTGAAGCCAGCTATGAATCACAACTTAAGGGTAGGAAAGGAGTTAAGCTGGAACTGAGGGATAATATGGGAAGAATTATTGAGGATTATGGCAATGGTATCTTGGATTCATCAGCGGTAGCCGGTGTAAATCTTATCAGTAGTATAGATATTGATTTGCAAGCTTATGGTGAAGAGTTGATGAAAAACAAAAGGGGAGCTATAGTAGCGATCGAGCCAAAAACGGGACAGGTTTTGGCAATGATTAGTTCACCGAGCTACAATCCAAATGATTTGTCAATAAAATCAAACAGAGGTAAAGTATTTTCAAAATTGCTCAATGATAAAACCAATAAACCATTACTGAATAGAGCTATCAGTTCCAAATATCCTCCGGGTTCTATTTTCAAACCTATAGTTGGACTTATAGCTTTGCAAATGGGGGTCACATATCCAAACAGGACTATTTATTGCAATGGATACTATGAATATAAGACCAAATATAATAGTTTCAAATATGGTTGTCATCACCATACAACTCCATACAATATTTCCATAGCAATACAACATTCGTGCAACTCATATTTCTTCCAATTGGGGCGTGACATTATTGAAAAATACGGTTTTTCAGATCCGGGAAGAGGACTTGATACAATGGTGAATTATCTCTATGATTTTGGTCTTGGCAGGAAATTGGGAATTGATTTGAAACATGAAAATAGCGGTTTTGTCCCAAATAGCAAATTTTATGACAGATTGTACAAAAAACAGCAAGCAAAATGGAGATCTACATATATAATGTCGCTCGGTATCGGGCAAGGAGAATTGGAGCTTACTACTCTTCAGATAGCCAATTTGGCTGCGATACTTGCTAATAGAGGCTATTATTACGCTCCACATCTGGTCAAAGGGTTTGAACCGGATAATTCATTGCCGGAGAAATTCAAGGTCAAGCATGAAATGAGAATCAATCCTGAATATTTTTCTCCTGTAATTGATGGTATGGCAAGAGTTGTTGAAGCAGGTACTGCACAATTGGCATATGTTTACGGATTGGGTATTTGCGGTAAAACAGGTACGGTAGAGAACTATTCTATCGTGGATGATGAAAGAGTAAAAATGAAGAATCACTCTGTTTTTATGGCATTTGCTCCAAGAGAAAATCCACAAATAGCAATTGCAGTATTTGTTGAGAATGGGGGATTTGGAGGCCAAACCGCCGCACCAATAGCCAGTTTGCTGATTGAGAAATATTTGAATAAAGATATCGTCTTTTACCGGAAATATCTGGAAAAAAGAATGCTGAATCTTGATTTGATCGAAGAGAAATCGGATACCTTGAAATACACCCGAAAAAACTAATGTCCTAAGAAACTATCATATTTTTTTAAAGCGGGAACAATTTAGATGAAACTTATGTTTCTTAAGTATGAAAGAAATTATTTTTGCCGTAAAAGAAAGTGAAGAAGGGGGATATATCGCTTCCGGATTGAATTATTCTATCTTTACGGATGGAGATACCCTTGAAGAATTGAAAGAAAATATCAAGGAAGCCGTTTTGTGTCACTTCGATGATAATATGTCTAAGGATAGCCCAATATTATAAAATCACTGAATCTGAATTCAAAATTTTATTCTTCATACAAAAAAGTAAAATTGCGTTTTGCAAAAAAAATCTTTTCACTTTTTTCTTGATAAAAAAGTAAAACAAAAAATCAAGGCTGTATTCTTTTCTTAACGCTCCAAAACCACTCAAAATTCTAAACGTATTAAAACTCGCCCGACTTCGTCAGGGCTCAAACAATAATCCGTTTTTCACGAATTTTGACCGGTTTTTCCTCTAAAAAGAATAATGCCAATTTACCTACCACAAATTTTAAGAATTTTTACCTAAATTTGGGTAATTCAAAACGATTAATCTGAATTTTAGCTTTTTTAAACCGAATTTTCATTTAAAATTCAACCTTCTTTTTTCAATTTATCAATTGCTCTTTCATTCCAACCTTTATAAGCGTTTGGTTTTTGTAATAAAAAGGTATTACTAGAACATAGGATTAATGATAAAAAAAGAAGTTTATTTATAATATTTCCTATCCGTTCCATTATATATCTTTGTTCTGTAATAATTTATTCTTCCTCATAAAGTTAATTATTCTGTTATTTTCTTTTTGAGTTGTAATAACGGATCAAGCCGAAAAGTTGTGGGTTAGCCTCCATTCTTAGTTTTGTTGGTTGTCAAAAGACATTATTCATTTTAGTGGCAAAAGGAGTTAAAATACGTGAAAAATGAATTACTGTTTGAACTCTGACGAAGTCGAGTGAGTTTAATTCATTTAGTATTTTAGCTTCTTTTAGAGCGTTAAAAAATGAATACAGTCTTGATTTTTTTTGTTTCGTTTTTTGTATCAA
>JALVEE010000290.1 GCA_027008645.1 Saprospiraceae bacterium | reverse complement strand
TCCGAAAGTATAAATAGTTTAATGATTACAACAAATTTTAATTTTTTATGTTTATATTGCAAAAATAACTAATATAAAATGAGAAATATATTATATTTATTAGCTTTGAGTATGGTGTTGATAAGTTCTTGTACAGGTAATAAAAGAGTAGTGAAACAAAAAGAACACTCAAGTCAAACAAGACAATTAGAGTATGTTCAGTTTTACGAGGGAGGAACTTTGACGGAAATCATAGATAGAGCAAAGGAAGAAAACAAACTCGTATTTATAGATATTATGGCCGAATGGTGTGCTCCTTGTAAACTTATGGAACAAGAGATATACACTTATAAACCATTGTACACCAAAATGAATAAAAACTTTGTCAGCTATCAAGTGGATATCGAAAAGGGTATCGGACCAAATCTCTCTATTCTATACAACACAAAAACTGTTCCAACACTTTTGTTTTTGGATACAAGAGGAAGAGTACTGGCAAAAAATGAAGGAGCATTGGGAATTCAAGCTATGTTGGATCTTGTAGATCAAGTAGCTAACGGAATACACGTGGAAAATTAATTTAAAGTTAATATTGCATACATACAAAACTCACAGAATGTACTAATTTTGCATAGATAAATTGTGCAATGAAAAAGAAAATACTAATTGTCGATGACGAACCGGATATTCTGGATATATTGAAATACAATCTTGAAAAGGAGGGTTATGAGGTTGCTCAAGCTAAAAATGGAAACAAAGCACTGTCAAAAGCCGATGATTTCAGACCCGATTTGATTCTTCTCGATATAATGATGCCAAAAAAAAATGGTTTTGAGGTTTGCCGCGAGTTAAGACAAAATCCAAAATTTTCGGATACTTATATTGTTTTTTTAACTGCCAAAGGTGATGAATTTTCCGAAATAGCCGGATTTGAAGCGGGGGGAGATGATTTTGTAGTCAAGCCTGTTAGACCCGGAAGTTTATTATCAAGAATCAAAAATATATTGAAAAAAGAAAGGGTATTAGAGAATAAAAATATGGTTTTGGAATTTGGAAATCTGCTCATTGATATTCAAAAACACAAAGTTTTTGTCGATAACGATGAGATTGATCTAACAAAAAAAGAGTTTAATATTTTGCTTTTCCTTTCGTCAAAACCCGAAAGGGTCTTTTCCAGAGAAGAAATTTATTCTAAAGTGTGGGAAAGTGACACATTGGTCGGAGAGAGAACTTTGGATGTTCATATAAGAAAAATAAGGAAAAAATTGCAAAAGGAATATATCAAAACTATAAAAGGAGTCGGTTACTCTTTTAGACCTTAAGTAAATATATTATGAGCATGTATATAAGAATTTCAAAAACAGCTTTATCCTTGACATTCGTAAATGTCCTTCTCTTTACTATATTATATCTCCTTTTAGGTTTAAATCATTCATTATTGTACTATTTTTTGATAGCTATTTTTTTTATCGCATCTTTTTATCTTATAAATGTATATGTACTAAATGCATTTGCCGGAAATAATATTGACAAGATATATGAGATATTGAACTCCCCAAAAGGAGAAAAAAATAAAAGGAAAAAGAAAAAATCCTTGGTAGAAGTTGAAGCAGAAGTAGGAAGTTGGGTCAATTCAAAAGATTTTGAAATAATGAATCTCAAGACCCAAGAAAACTATCGTAAAGAATTTTTGGGAAATATTTCTCATGAATTGAAAACTCCTATTTTTATCGCTCAAAGCTATATCGAAACACTTTTGGATGGGTCTATCAATGATAAAAATGTCAACAGGAAACATCTGAAAAAATCACTTAAAAGCATAGTCAGGCTTTCCACAATAGTAAATGAATTGGAGATGATATCCCAATTGGAAAGTGACACGAGCAAATTAATAAAAGAGAACTTCGATATCAATTCACTTATTTATGAGGTTGTTGATTCCTTGGAAATCAAAATAAAAAATGAAGACACCAAAATATTATATCAGGATAATATCGCTGAACCCTGCTTTGTTTTTGCCAATAGAGATAAAATAGAACAGGTGATATATAATTTGCTTGATAACGCATTGAAATATAGCAAAAAGAAAAATTCTTGGATAAAAATCATCTGCTATCCCCTTGACTCTAAATGCATCATTGAAATTGAGGATAACGGAATCGGAATTAAACAAGAAGATATCCCCCGAATATTTGAAAGATTTTATCGCGTAGATAAAAACCGTTCGAGAAAAAAAGGTGGCTCAGGATTAGGGCTATCAATCGTCAAACACATATTAGAAGCTCATAATCAAGAAATAAACGTAAAAAGCGAGTATGGAAAAGGAACAAAATTCAGTTTTTCCTTGGCTATATCTGATAATTAGCCGGGATTATTCATGCTTTTAGCTTTATATAGATTTAATATCAAATTGTCATCAAATTTAAGAATATAAAATGTTTCTTTTTAGCTTGTTCGGCTTCATAAAATAATTCCGTAACTACAGCTCTACAATGATTCTATTCATTGAACAAACAAAAAATAATTCATTTTATAAATCATAATCTTTATAACAATTTGATATAAAGCATCGAAATACGCAGATATATTATTAGTGCCTGCAAGGGACAAAGCATTTCAATAATACTCTCCCCTCATCAAATATTCCCTGACATATTCAATAACCCCTTTCTCCAATGAATAGAATCCTGCAATATATCCTTGTCTTCTCAATTTATCCATTTTAGCTTCGGTATAATACTGGTATTTATCTCTGATATCCAATGGAGTATCAATAAATTCAATCCTCGCCCTTTTGCCTAATGCATAAAATACACTATTTGTCAAATCCAGAAATGTTCTTGCTTTTGCTGTCCCCAGATTGTAAATTCCACTATTGACAGTATCTTGATTGCTTTGCAAAAAATCTATTACCTTAAATACATCTTTGACATAAATAAAATCTCTCATCTGTTCTCCATCTTTGAAATCAGGGTGATGAGACCTAAATAAACTCATTTTCCCTGTATTCATAATCTGATTATATGCGTGAAATACAACAGACGCCATTCTTCCCTTGTGATATTCATTAGGTCCAAAAACATTAAAAAACTTCAATCCCACCCAAAAAGGAGGTTTCTCTTCCTGCTCCAATACCCATCTGTCAAAGTCATTTTTGGATTCTCCGTATGGATTCAATGGCTTGAGTCTATGGATGATAGATTCATCATCTTCATATCCCAATTCTCCTGCTCCATATGTAGCTGCACTTGAAGCATAAATCAATGGAACATCGTTATTTACCGCTATTTCCCATATTTTCTTTGAATAATTCAGATTCAGCTTATTAAAAATATCTTCATTCATTTCGGTTGTATCAGTCCTAGCTCCAAGATGAACTATTAGTTCCACATCATCAAAAACAAATCCTGTCTCTTTGATAAAACTCTCTCTATTCACAAACTCTTTTATATTTTTTCCCTCAAGATTACTATTTTTGTCTTTCCGGGAAAAATCATCAACGGCAATTACCTCTCTACCTGGGTAATTGGCATTAAAAAATGATATCATTCCTGAACCGATAAATCCTGCCGCACCTGTAACTACAATTGACATATATCCAAATTTTTTTTCCTAATGTCTTATATACAAAAAAGACACCCTTTTAAACAGGGTGCCTTTCTTAAATATAACTGATTTTCTAATCTTCTTCTTGTTGTGCTTTGTATTCTGCAATCAGTCCTTGCTGCAAATCGTGAGGGACAGGAGCATAATCGGAAAATGCTCTTGAAAACTTAGCCCTCCCTTGTGACAAAGAACGCAATGTTGATGAATATTTGTACAATTCTGCCAATGGAACTTTAGCTATAATCTTTTGGTAATGTCCTTCACTATCCATTCCTTGTATAATCGCTCTTCTTGTTTGCAAATCGCTCATAATATCTCCCATTGATTCCTCAGGACACAAAATTGTCACTTCGTAGATAGGTTCCAATAATTTTGGCCCTGACTTTACAAATAAGTCCTTAAACAAATAAGATGTCGCTATCATAAATGCCATATCGGATGAATCCACAGGGTGCATTTTACCATCATAAACACTCACTCTGATATCCTGAACATTTGAGCCGGTCAATGGACCTTCTTCCATCCTTTGGATTACACCTTTCTTGATTGCATTTGAATAGTTTTTATCTATAGAACCTCCGACAATACACCACAAGTATGACAATTTACCACCCCAATCCAAATCTTCCAATTCTTTGTTCCTCACGGTCAATCCACTTGGATCTGACATACCTTCAATATATGGTTCGATTCTCATATGCACTTCAGCAAATTGTCCTGCACCACCGGATTGTTTTTTATGCCTGTAACTACCCTCGGACATTTTGGTTATAGTTTCACGATATGGTACTTTTGGCTTTGTGAATTCCATTGATATACCATTCATTTTCTCTATACGGTATTTGATAATATCTAAGTGAAGTTGCCCTTGTCCATGAATAATAGTTTGTTTCAATGTGGCATTTTGTTCCAACTTCAAGGTTGGATCCTCCTCTTCGATTTGATGCAATGCTTTCATCAATTTTTCCATCTCCGCCTTACCGGGAGGAACAATCGCTTCCCTGATTCTCGGTTCAGGGAAAACTATTTTTTCGATTTTTACATCGACACCTTTATCCGCAAGAGTATTATTGGTATGCGAATTTTTCAATTTTACAGTCACTCCTATATCTCCTGCCACTATTTCATCTACTTGCTCTCTGGTTTTTCCGTTAGTGACAAATATCTGATTCAATCTTTCGATAGTCCTGTTATCTTTATTTTCCAAATCAACCCCGGATTTTATAATTCCGGAATAGACCTTGAAGTACGATACCAAACCAACTTGAGGCTCAGACATAGTTTTGAATATAAACAAAACGTTTGGCCCGTCTTTTTTACATTCCAAAGTACCTCCATCTTCGAGTTTTGCAGGTGCTCTATCTGCAGGTGACGGAGCGATATCATTGATAAATCCCATCACTCTACCTGTACCCATATTTTCCTTACCGGATGTGACAAACAATGGATAAATATCTTGATTTATCAAAGCTATTTTCAGCCCTTGTGCAAGATCTTCTTCACTCAAACTACCATCTTCAAAGAATTTTTCCATCAATGCCTCATCTTCCTCAGCAGCCGCTTCAACTATAGCATTGTGCATTTCCTGAGCTTTTTCCATTACATCAGCAGGAATTTCTTTTTTCTCAGGTTTTCCACCACCTTCCGGAAATACATACATGACCATTCTCAATGCGTCAACTATACTATTAAAACCCGCTCCCTGATTATATGGAAATTGTAGTGGAAGAACCTTATTTCCAAATCTGTCAATAGCTTGCTCTAAAGTCTTTTCGTAATCAGATTTATCGTGATCAACCTGATTAATAACAAAAAAAGCAGGTGTGCCATATTTCTCAATATTTTCCCATACCAATTCTGTTCCTACTTCTACCCCACTAGTGCTATTCAAAACGATTCCTGCAGTATCCGCAACTTTCATCGATGATACCACTTCCCCGACAAAATCATCCAATCCCGGAGTATCGATAATATTAATTTTTGAATCTTTCCATTTTGCATGCACAAGAGTACTAAAAATGGAATTTCCTTTATCTTTTTCGATATTTGTGAAATCTGAAGTTGTTGACTTTGCATCAATACTTCCGATTCTTGAAATTTCTTTAGCCTCAAATAGCATTGCTTCAATCATAGTGGTTTTACCACTTCCAGAATGCCCCAATAAGACAATGTTTCTAATGTTCTTCGTTTCTAAGCTCATAATATTTATATTTTATAGTATCACAATTATACTTAACCAATTGTATCTCAAAATTGGTATCGTTTTAAACAAGGGCTGAATTTACGAACTTTTTATTTATCCACAAAATAATATTTTATTAAAAATTTGTAATTTAAACTAGCAATAAATGTATTATATCTATTACTTTGATTTTTAATATAATCAAAATATCAAAAAAAATTAATTTATTATAATTTTTGGTGTTTACTTACTTTTCTTAAAATATTGGCAATTTTCATAAGGCAAGTATAATCTTTTCGCATTGCGGATAGGTGTATTTCATTTTTTCGCTTTTGCCCTTTCCCCTATAAAATCAATAGAAAGATAATATTGCCATTTTTTTTTAAAATGTTTGGTTTATAAATGAAAGAGCAAAACCACGAACGTGGTTTAATGTGAATAGCCCCGTATGAAATGCGGGGTAAAAGTAAGAAGTGGTATGAACGCCGAAGGTGTTCAATTATCAATTATTATGTTGTATGGATATTCAACTTTTAATATTCAACTCCTTCGGAGTTGTACTCTACTTGTTCGGATACCGCGGGTTACACCCACGGTTATTCATATTTTTCCCCTGTCGGGGAAATTTCATCCTTACAAAATCGATGGATAGAACTCAAAACGCGAAAAAATGAAATACACCCTTGCGGATTGGCTACTCTTTGAAGAGTTTGATTTATCCGTAGTAATAATTGAAGAATCTCAACTGAAAGTAGTAAAGATTGGAAAAAACAAAAAAAAGGAGTGAAACAACTCCACTCCTTTTTTATATTTTCTTACTGCGTTATTCCTACTTATATTTATCTCCGGCTCTCGCTTTAGCAGAATAGTTCACTTTAAGCTGTTCGGATTTCCTCAACTGATCTTTCACATCCGATACAATACCCATAGTCACTTTACTATCTATTTTCAATGATGAAATAATCATTGACCTTTGTTTTTCCGGCACTTTAGCTCTGTGCTTCTCTAAGAACACAGGTATTTCAGAAATACTGGAGAATTTATCACCAAGCTGTAGTTGAGGACTAGTACCTCTTACCGCTTGATATTGCTTCATAGGTTTTCCAATAAAAACAAAATTGACCAAAGATTTTTTCTCTAGTTTTGTCAATTCCGTAGCTTCCGGTATGTTCACGTCAACCTTCAGTGTACTATTTCTCATCACCGTTACCGTCATAAAGAAGAACAATAGCATGAAAATAATATCCGGCAATGACGCCGTTGATATCGCCGGAGATGTTTTTCCTCGTTTTTTTTCAAATTTAGCCATAATATTTTTTTTATATTGTAATCTTACTTATCCTCTTCTCCATAATTAGTGGACTCAGCTTCTGAAAGAACCAATGGAATAATTTTCTTAATCAACTTTTGTTTTGATTTAGACAATTTCTCAAACGGTTTACCATACCTTCTTTGAGCTTCTTCATCATACAATTCATTATAAGCTGCTTTCAATTCATTATAAACCGCAAGGTATTTCGCATAGTGAGTTCCCCTATCATTCATCAAAGATATAATAGCATCCTTGGGCTCTTTAGGCATATCATCTCTCTTATTCGGATTCATAATGAACTCCTTAGTTCTACTTCTCAAAGCATTAATATCAGCCATTTCTCCACGAACCAACAGTTCGTCATTGGAATTAACCAATACAGAAAGTACCCTTCTACTCGCTAATCTTTCTGACTCGGGCTTTTCATCTGACCAAGGAGGCAGCCTTACAAGCACACCCTTATCTTGATCCATAGTAGTGGTAACAAGGAAGAAAATCAAAAGCAAGAAAGCAATATCGGCCATAGAACCGGCATTCACTTCATTACTCACTCTATCTTTTGAACTTTTTCTAGCCATAATAAATTATTTAAACATACTTATCAATTCGCTTACTATCAATGTCACTATTGACAAACCAAATAAGCTCAACATAGTCTTTAGACCGGCTGAAATAGTCGGTCCCCAATCACCTACGTGATATTCGGGATCTACTAATAACTCTCCAAGCCTTCCTGTTGTTTCATTAGGAGAAGACCCCTTAAAAACTAAAAACAATACCACAACGACGGCCAAACTCAATAAAAACTTAAGAGAGCCTTTGGGATTTAATACCAATCCGAATAAACCGAAAAGTACCCATGCAAACGCAGCTATAAATGTCATAACGATAGCAGCTTTCAATCCGAAATTGAAAAAATCAATAGGCTGGGCATCTTTTTGGTGAATGTATTTTGCAAGATCTGTTCCCGAATCAATACCTTCCGTACTTGAGAAACCACCGGTAATACTAAAAAAGTACACCACCAGTATCACTACGGAAACCACCAATGCGAGCAGACTTCCATATTTCATGAAAAAATTATAGACTTTATTCATAATTTTAATTTTTACTTTTTATTTAAAAACACCTCTCTCTATCAACATATCTAAAAATGTGATAGATGCCTCTTCCATATTGATAACGATACTATCGATTTTCGTAACAATATAATTATAGAAAATCTGCAAAATAATAGCGGCAATCAATCCGAATACGGTTGTCAAAAGCGCAACTTTAATACCCCCTGCAACAACTGTTGGAGAGATATCCCCCACTTGTTGGATAGTATCAAAAGCCTGAATCATACCAATCACAGTACCCAAGAATCCCAACATCGGTGCAATCGCAATAAATAGTGAAATCCACACCAAACCTTTTTCCAAGTGCCCCATTTGAACAGAACCGAAAGACACAATAGACTTCTCAACAGCTTCAGGTCCGTACTTTGCATTTTTCAATCCTTCATAAACCACAGCAGATGTAGGTCCGGGAGTTGATTTACACACTTCCATAGCTCCCTCTATATCGCCCTCTGCCAATTTATCATCAACTTTTTTCATTAATTTATTAACATTGACCGTAGCTAAGTTCAATGTGATAATCCTCTCAATACTGAATGCAAGACCCAATATCAAAACGACCAATACCAAACTCATAAATCTCCAATCCCCTTCAATAAACTTTTCTTTCAAAATTTGAAATGATGTAACATCATCTCCTGCCATTAAATTTACAGCATTAAAAAAAGCTGTACTGATAAAAACGCCTAAAAATACTAGTAATTTTCGCATAATCTCTTTGTTTTCTTTTGAATAATTTAATTATAAATCTACTTTGAAGTTTTAAAAATACAAACAATATTTATATTTCCTAAAATTTATCGCATTTTTTAACAATTTTTCCGGTAAATTAATAGAAATATCCTAAATATCCTTGCAAAAACTGTAATACAATTTCTCTACTCACATATCAAATCTTCTTTAAGATTTTTTAATGAAAAAGCAATTTGCGGAGAGTAAGGGATTTGAACCCTTGGTACCCTTTTGGGGTACACACGCTTTCCAAGCGTGCGCCTTAAGCCGCTCGGCCAACTCTCCAAAGTTTTGCATTACGTAAACGCAAAAATCATAAAAAAAAACAGTTTTTCATAATATTTTTTCAATTCTCTTCATTTTAATAATTAAATTTTATTATACATAATATATTACTTGCTATGTTTTAATTATTTATTTTAAATCATAGAAAAACAAAAAAATATGAACGATTATTAATCTAATTCTTTAGCTATATTTGCACTTTTTATGCCAAATTAACTTTAACAATTAGAAAATATATGTTTACAGATACCCACTCACATCTCTACTCAAAAGAATTCGATAGCGACATTGATAAAGTCATTATCAATGCAAAATCCAATAATGTTTCTTCAATATATCTGCCAAATATTGATATCAGCACTATTGAAAAAATGAATAGTCTTGTTGATAAAGACCCTCGATTATTCAAAGCAATGATAGGACTTCATCCGGGTTCTGTCGATTCTGACTATGTCAAAAACTTAGATATCATACAGCAAGAATTGGAAAAAAATAAATATGTGGGTATAGGCGAAGTGGGTATTGATTTGTATTGGGATAAAACTTACAAACAAGAGCAAATAGACACATTTGAAACCCAAGTGAAATGGGCAAAAGAATTTGACCTGCCTGTCATTATTCACGCCAGAGACGCTATGGACCTAACGATTGATATAATTGAAAAACATCAAACCGGTAAGCTCAGAGGAATATTTCATTGCTTTACAGGAAATACAGATCAGGCTTTTAAGATTATGAAATTAGGTTTTTATATGGGAATCGGAGGGATTTTGACATACAAAAACAGCGGACTTAAACAAGTAGTTCACCAAATCCCGATAGAATATATGGTGCTTGAGACAGATTCTCCTTATCTTCCTCCGGTTCCATTCAGAGGAAAAAGAAATGAGAGCGCCTATCTTGTCCATATCGCTTCCGAATTGGCTGAAGTAAAAAATATCTCAATCAAAGATATTGCAGAAATAACTACAAATAATGCTCAAAAAATATTTGCAGAATGATACCCCCTCCCTTTATTAATAATATATTTTCTCAATTTGTCTCACTAAATGGAAAGCTTGATGCGGTAGAATTGACATCAGGATTAATCAATAATACCTATAAGCTCAATACACCAAATGGAAAGACATTTTTACTCCAAAAAATAAATACAAAGGTTTTTCACGAATATGATAAATTAATGACCAATGTTTTTATAATATCCGAACATATAAATAAAAAACTAAAATCAATAAAAAACATAGAATATGTAAATCCTGAATTCTATACGACCCTTGACAAAAGATACTACTATAAGGATGACGATAACAATATATGGAGACTATCGGAATTTATAGACAACAATAAGCCGGATTTGGAAGACAAGAAAACGATTGCAAATGAAGCAGGAAAAATCCTTGCCACATTTCACTTTCTGACAAATGATATAGACACTGATAGTATATATGAGACTATTCCCGGCTTTCACAATATAAAATTGAGGTGGAATAAACTATTAACAGTAACTAAAAAGAATAATCCTCGCTATAATGAATCCAAAGATATTTTCAATAAAATCAGAAGTTTTGAATATCTGATAAACGAATTTGAAGAGCTTATGCATTCAAATTCACTTCCCCTGAGGATTGTACACAATGACCCCAAACTGTCAAATATTCTTTTTAGAAATAATAAAGCGATTAGTTTGATTGATCCGGATACGATAATGCCCGGATATTTACCCGCTGATTTTGGTGATGCAGTCAGGTCATTATGCAATACCACAGACGAAAATGAGACAAATATCGAAAAAGTTGGCTTCGATATTGACTCTTTCCAAGCATTTACCAAATCGTATCTGGAAATAATGAATCCACTTTTAATTTCAAATGAATTGAATAGCTTGGCTGTATTCCCTTTGATTATTACTATGGAGCAATTGATACGATTTTACACAGATTATATAGAGGGAGATATTTATTATCAAACAAATTACCCTAAACACAATCTAAACAGAAGCCTGGTTCAATTGAAACTTTTGGAAAGCATGAGCACTTATTTTGAGCAAATGCAGATATTTATCATGGAAAATTGAGTCGCACCACCCAACTAAATACTATTAAAATGCATCGTATAGTTAAAGCCCGGTTATTATAAATTCATTATATTTTAAATAAATTAATATCTTTGCATTATGTTAAAATCAAAGTTTACATATATAATTGTTCTTTTATTGAGTATATCTTCAATTTATTCATGTATGAACAAAGGGAATGACAGCTCTTTGATGAAGCCTATTGCCATTTCAAAATCCAATGATGTAGTGGTGATTGCAGATAATTCACTAATAAAAAGCGAAATTGGGGATACATTCAAATACTTTTTTGAATCCGCTTACCCAATTACACCAAACCCCGAGCCCCTGTTTCATACGAGATACTTTACTTACAAAGAAATAGACGCTCAACCATTGAGAAGACAACTCAGGTCGTATATTGTACTGGTAAATTTACAGGATACTGCATCCGATGTTACAAAGTTATTTGTCAAAGACATTGGTAAGAATAGAGTGCAAAAAATACTGGATAGTGAGGGGTTCAATGTTATTTATGCCAAAGATAAATGGGCAAGAGACCAATTGGTTATTTATATTGTCGGTAAAAATGCAGATGATCTCATCAAGGCTATTAAAAATAATTTTAGCGTAATAACAGATAAAATACATCAGCACGATGAATCTCAAATAAAAGCTGCTACATATTTTCAAGGAGAAAATGGAATATTGGGGGTCAGAGCAAAAAAGACTCTTGGTATCGACATAAAAATACCAAAAGATTATATTCAGGCATTGTTCAAAGAGGATGAAAAATTGATTTGGGCCAGGAGAGATAGCAAAAAAGCTATTAGCAATTTTATAGTAAAAGCAATTGAATACAAGGATACATCACAGTTTAGTAAAAAATATATTATTAAACTGATAAATGAATTTGGCAAAAATGTCACTTCAGATACGAAAGGCTCGAGATTAGTTGTCAATGATAAAGACCTGCCTGTATTGATTTCAAGTACAGAGATAAATGGGAACACCGCTTTAGAAGCAAGAGGTATTTGGGAAATGACCGATGATTTTATGGGAGGACCTTTTATTGCGTACCTTATAAAAAACAAAGACACAAATGATTTGGCTTTTGTACTCGGTTTTGTTTTTGCTCCGGGTAAAGACAAGAAAGAATATTTGCAGCAAATGATGACGATTGCAAACACATTACGATTTGAAAAGAAATAATACATGATTATAGCGGTTAATACAAGGTTATTGTTAGAGCATAGAATGGAGGGTATTGCCAGGTTTAATTATGAGGTACTCAAAAGAATGGTTATAAATCATCCTGAAGATAAATTTTACTTCTTTTTTGACAGACCGTATAGTGAGAAATTTATTTTTGCTGACAATATAATACCAAAAGTTATCTTCCCCCCCACCAGACATCCATTGTTGATGATAGTTTGGATGGAGATTATGCTAAAAAGAGAGTTAAAAAAACTTAAGCCTGATGTTTTCTTTTCCGGAGATACGTATATGCCTTTAAATCCCGGTGTGCCTACGGTATTGGTTAGTCACGACCTTGCCTTTTTGCATTGCACCAATAATGTTGATTTTTTTAATAAAAAATATTATCATTACTTTTTCCCAAAATTTCATAAAAATGCGAATAAGCTAATAGCAGTATCTGATTTCACCAAAAATGATATCGTCGATAAATACGGTATCAATCCTGATAAAATAGAGATAGTACACAATGCCGCCAATGGTCATTTCAGACCTATACCGGAGGAAGTCAAAAACAATATACGGAAAAAATTAACAAATGGCAATCCCTACTTTGTATATTTGGGATCTATTCATCCGAGAAAAAACCTTGTAAATCTTATTAAAGCTTTTAATCTATTCAAAAGTGTTACCAATAATAACTATCACTTAGCTATCATAGGAAGACCGGCTTGGAAAACGGGAGAATATTACAAAACTCTGGAGGCATCTCCTTATCGTGATTTTATTGTGACAAAACAATTAAAGAGAGAACAGTTACCTGAGGTAATCGGCAGTGCTGATGCGATGTTTTATGTATCATTATTTGAGGGTTTCGGAATACCTATACTGGAAGGTTTTGAAGCGGGAATTCCTGTTGTCACTTCCAATATATCCAGTATGCCTGAAGTCGCAGGAGATGCCGCAATCTTAGTTGACCCCAAATCTCCTGATTCTATCTCCAAGGCGATGAAAGAACTTTCCGGGAACAAAAGTTTACGACAATCGTTGGTAAAAAAGGGATTTGAGAGGCTTAAACATTTCTCTTGGGACAAATCAGCATCCAAAACTTATGATATTATAAAAGCTACAACAAATCGGATTTAGAACTAAAAAAAATCAAAACAATATTTGAGCACAGAAAGCACCATATCAAAATGCACAAATTGTGGCAAAGAAATACCACAGAATGCGTCCTTTTGCCCTTATTGTGGTCAGACTATAAAATCAAAGAAGATAAAACTATTGGATTTATTCAAAGATTTTTTTGATAATTTCATCATTTTCGATTTAAAATCATTCCGCACTTTAAAAGCATTGCTAATACCGGGCAAAATCACAAAAGATTTTTTCACCGGAAAGCATGGTAGATACACCAGTCCTTGGAGATTGTTTTTGATTTCGATTGTCGTTATGCTGATTTTGGCAAATATTGATTCAAAAATAAACAATAGCAGTTGGGGTAAAGCCGATGAAAATAGAGTCACTATTGGAATACATAAAGGAATCATAATCGATCTGGGAAACACCTCAATTGCAGAGCAAAAATACATTGACTCCTTAGAAAGAAAAATCAGTAACTCAGTTTCACATGTTAATTTGGATTCTATTATTGACCAAATAGCTAAAGATAGTATAATCTCCGAAGACAAACTTAAAACTCTCGCAATACGATTGCAAAAAAAATTAAATAAAAACACTTTTGGCTTTAACAAACTTAAAAATAAAATCAGCCAAAAAGATATTGACAATCTTCAAAAATCATTTCAAATCTTAGATACAGCATATTTGCAAGGAGATTCCATGGTAAGAAAAGTGACAGATAGTTGCAGAAAGGTACTAAAAAATCAACTTACTGATATTTATCTTGATTCTATAACAATGATAAATACGAGCGTTAGCAAATACGATATTAATACCTTGTCTCTAAATAAAATCAAGTCAAAATACAATATTGCTGATGAGGGCTTTTTGAAAAACACATTTCGAAGTATTACATATAAATTCGGTTCAAAAAAAATAACTATTAGCAGTGTTAAGGATTATATTTTCAAAAACATTAACTGGTTTATCATTTTTCTTCTCCCTTTTGCCGCTTTAATATTTAAGTTGCTATACATAAGGCGAAAAAGATACTTTGTTGAACATCTCGTCTTCAACCTGCATGCCCATTCAGCGATTATGTTTATGTACTCCATTTTTATAATAATCGCGTGGATACGGTACGATATGATACAAAACGCTGCAGCAATATTTATCTCTTTCGCTCCCGTCTTGTATTATATCCTTGCCACAAAGAAGTATTACAATCAATCTTGGTTCAAGACCATAAGCAAATCATTTATATTCTTCTTTATCTATTATATATTAATTATCATTTCAGCAATACTATACGCCGGTATAGCAGCTATAATGATCACATAAATACGCCAAGAGAGGTCAGAGACGCTTTGGCTCAGTGTGGACTAAATACATAATGTTGCCAAAAGGTCAAAGATACTGTAATTATTATTCGCCAAGAGGTCAAAGACACTTTATTAGAACCGACATTTTTGAATATATCAGGGAATATTATCCTCTGAATCATAAAATACTTTTTAATAGCAAAAACACAAATTATCTCAATCAATTCCAATTTTTACCGGTAATATTATGAATCACCAATCACTTATCACCCATGATATCACCCCACCGGTTCAAAATGAGCGGTGAAATGTCTTAAAAACGGAGGTTCCCACACAATTTTATATCCTTTCACCTTATCTTTATGCTTAATCAATTCAGCAAATACTTCCACTACATAGTCTATATGACTTTGCGTATATACTCTTCTAGGTATTGCCATTCTTACCAATTCCATCTTTGCCGGTACGAAATTACCGTTTCCGTCTTTAGAACCAAACATAACAGAACCTATCTCAACGGCTCTAATTCCCCCCATCTTATACAGCTCTATTGCCAAGGCTTGACCCGGAAATTGTTCAACGGGAATTTGTGGATAGAATGCTTTTGCATCTACATAAACAGCATGTCCCCCTATTGGACTAATTACAGAAACTCCCATATCTTTCAATCTTTCACCAAGATAAGTAGTACTTGTAATCCTATAATGAAGATAATCATGTTCAAATACCTCTTTAAGGCCTATGGCAATCGCTTCCATATCTCTTCCGGATAATCCGCCATATGTCGCAAATCCTTCGGTTATTATCAAAGTTGTCATTAGGCTTTCGAATAATTTTTCATCTTTCAATGCCAAAAATCCTCCCATATTTACAAGGGCGTCTTTTTTAGCACTCATCACCGTACCGTCTGCATATGAAAACATTTTTTGCGCGATTTCAAGATATGTCATATCCTTTGCTTGTTCTTCTCTTTGCTTTATGAAATAAGCATTTTCTGCCACTCTACAAGAATCCAAGATATACAATATTCCATATTTTTTACAGATTTCTCCCACTTCTTTTGCATTTTGCAGGCTTGCGGGCTGTCCTCCCCCACTATTATTAGTGACTGTCAATATTACCGCTGCTATGTTTTCTTTACCATATTTCAATATATTATCCTCTAAGGCTTTCACATCCATATTTCCTTTAAAAGGATAATCCAAATCAGGAATCAATCCTTCCGGTATAGGACAATCAATAGCAATGGCTCCTGAAAATTCTATGTTGGCTCTGGTAGTATCAAAATGGGTATTTGAAATAAAAACTTTACCCTTTCCTCCCAATCTTCCATATAACAAATGCTCCGCGGCCCGGCCTTGATGTGTCGGCAAAATAAATTCATATCCGGTCATGTTTTGCACGGCCTCTTTCATTTTGTACCAAGATCTTGCGCCGGCATAACTCTCATCGCCTTTGAGTATTCCAGCCCATTGGTCAGCACTCATAGCAGAAGTACCACTATCAGTCAAAAGGTCGATGATGACATCTTCTGCTGAAAGAAGAAAAGTATTATATTTTGCTTTTTCTATGAGCTTTTTTCTTTCGCTCTCAGTAGTCATTTTTATTTTTTCTACTGTTTTTATTCTAAAGGGTTCGATTATTACTTTATGGTTCATCTATTTTTTATTTTTAATGTTTAATACTATGTGTAAAAAGTGGCTACAAAGTTTAAAAATTTATGATGACTTTACAAACAATAACAAAATAAAATTACTATTATTCGTTTATAATATAAATATGATCCAAATGTTAAAATTTTACGCTCAATTGTAGAATAAAAAGATTATTTTTTACTACTTTCGCGTTAGAAACAAATTATTAATTAAAATAAAAATAAAAATGATGAAAGCTTTTTCAAAAATCGTGGTAATGTTACTAGTAGGTTCCGTGTTTTTAACATCATGTGTATCCTCAAAAAAATACAAATCTCTTTTAGCAGATAAGGATGCAATGTCTGCAAAATATGAAAGTCAATTGAGCAAATTGAAGAAAGATTTTCAAGACCAAAAAGGCAAATTGAATTCTAAAATATCCAATTTATCAACTGAATTGAGTTCTACCAAAAATGAATTGATGAAATACAAAAATCTTTCTGCTGAAAAAGCTGCTGCATTGGCAAAAATGGAAGCAGATATCAAGGTTGCCTTTAGTGCAATTGACAATTCAGGTTTGAAAATCATCCAAAAATATGACAAACTTTATATTTCATTACCAAATAGAGTCCTTTATAAGAAAGGTGATGACAGAATAAGTAAAGAGGGTAAAGTTGCCCTTGATGTTGTTGCCGACATATTTAAGAAAAACCCAAAGATGGATGTACTTGTAGAAGGTCATACTGATCCTGATCCTGTAAGAAGAACAAGATACAAATTCAAAGACAACTGGGGATTGAGTTCAGCAAGAGCGATCAATGCAGTAAGATACTTGATTAAGCAAGGTGTCAATGGCAAGCAACTTTCAGGAGCAGGTAGAGCAGACCAATACACAACAGGTGAATTAATGGAAGGAAAGGATGTTCACGCATATGATAGAAGAATCGAATTTGTAGTAACGCCCGATGTTCACAAATTGTATTCAATCAGAAAAAATATCAAATAAAAATTTTTTGAAGTTAGATGAAGAAGAAGCGTACTGGAAAGTGCGCTTTTCTTTATATTTTTAGTAAATCCCTCAAAACAATTGCATTTACAAAAAAGGATTCAACTTGATAAAATACTTCAACTTCTATAATCAACCTTGAACCTGAAACTTTGAACCTGAAACCTTGAACCTGAAACCTTGAACCTGAAACCTTGAACCTGAAACTTTCAAACCTGAAACTTTGAACCTTGAGCTTTCAAACCTCCAAATATTAGCCGGCTTCAAAATCACTCCTTGCAGTCGTGCTTTCGAGTCCTAAGCTTTCTCTTATTTTACTAAAAAACTCGGAACTCAAAACTCGGAACTCAAAACTCGGAACACGGAATAAAAAACCACTTCACCACCGCCCAAACCACCGATAAAATGGAAATCCCGATAGAAAAGGGTAAGATTTTGAAAAGTGAGGGGTATTTGTGAAATCGGTGAAAGTTTATACGCTTTATTGGATACACCCAGTTCTATTTTTTTGCACTTTGTATGTATTAGAAACCTCTGCTTCATTAATCCATTACACACCTGACACTATATCCCAAAGATTTATCTTGATTAAATCGATAGATATCTGTTCTTGAATTTTTAATCCTTCTGTAAAAAGCTTCACTCGAATTATTTTCAGTGGACGTCCATATATAACCACTTAAATTTTTCAGGAGATATGTACCATTTTCTTTGACTAATCCACTAGGTAAATGTACAAATCCACTTGAATCAAAATCCGGATCATTACGAAGTGCCCCTGAACTCCATAAACCATAAGTTCCAGCCATTTTACTACCTTCATTTGATCCTCTCCATCCACCATTTATATCAGCATCTGAGACCGACATACCAAGATGCGTTTCCAATTCTTTAAGCTCAGTATCCGTAGGCAGATGCCACCCAGTAGGACAAATACCTTGACTTCCCTCTGTAGTACTATATTTCATCATTTCATCCCATCTGTATAATCCTCCAAAAACAGTACATTTTGCAGGATCATTTTTATAACAATACTTTTCAATGATATTGTTATTAAGCTGAGTATCTTGAGGGGTGACTTGTATCCCAATATTTAGATTTTCAGTCATCCAACATTGATTGCCAATAAGAGCAGTAGTATAATCTTGACCACCATAACTAATAGTTGATCCACAAATAAATGGATTTGCCGGGCTTAAGGTCAAATTTCCACCATTATGTACATTAATTTTTCCCTGTGCGAAATTTGTTAAAGCAGATGGCTGATCATTTTTGACCCACATGTTTCCAACAACTTCAATATTTCCATAATTCTCCACGTCATTACTTGGGTTTGTGATCACCCAAGCATTTTGTTCTATGATTAAAGCGCCACTTTCGAAAACCCCATTATTGGGATTATCCCCAATGGCAAATATACCTGTATTTAAGTAAGGGAAATTGGGAACATTGGAAGGGATGATAGTTGTATGTTTAATATTTGGTATAATATTGGTATTCCAATTTCCCGGAACATTCCAGCCATGATTTACAGCACCCGTCCATATAAAATCATATCTATCGATGAAATAAGCATATCCGTCATCTGTACCACCATTATAGATATATTTATTGGAAACATCAAAATCATTACTAGTATATCCATTGTCTATACCTCCATTGTAGATGTATTTGTTGGAAACATCAAAATTATTACTAGCATATCCATTATCAAAACCTCCATTATAGATATATTTGTTGGAAATATCAAAATTATTGCTCGCATATCCATTGTCCACTCCTCCATTAAAGAGATAAGATATATTACTCATAAAAAAACTACTTGTATAACCATCATCCAGTCCTCCCTTATACAATAAATCAATATTAGAAATATAAGAAATACTCTGATATCCATTTCCAAGACCACCCTCATAGATATATGGAGGTTGTGTGATGCCTATAGCTACAAAAAAAGAAAATAAAAGTAATAGAATGTATTTTGATTTCATCTGTTTATTTATATTTTTATGGTCATTTGGAACCTCTAATGATTAAAATAATCTTTGTCATATGTGTTTAACCCGCATTATTCACAAGTATTTCTATTACGAGCTCAAACTACCTGTAATTAAAGGAAATGCTTGAAAATTTTATACCTCAAAAATAGGTGTCCATTTACTCTGCAAAAATTTCTTGCGCTTCCCTTTACTTTTGGTATTATGAATTCTCTCTACGAAAACCCGTTAATAATGCGGGTTAATCATTTTTTTAATCATGTCGGTTTCATCACCAATTTGTTTTATAATTGTCTTATACCTCTGCCACCAGTACCACTGGTTCTACCAGCATAGCCTAAATTTATGTTGGAAATACCATAACCTGATATAGCAATTTTAGTATGTAAAAGTCCTGCTACATTAATATCTGGCCAAGAAACCACATCATAGTCGCCAATATTATTAAGCAATCCATCCCCATGCACATTTTGATAAGTACTTGAATAATTTCGAGTAAAGTAAAAATCAGAAGGATTATTACCCAAGTCAATAATCCCATAATAAGATGCATTGGACAATTCTCTAGTGGCACCTGAAGAAGGGGCATTACACCCCACTCTTATAACCCCATCACTGTAAGTCTTGATACCACCTGCAGTACCTGAATTGCTCCATTTTTCATTATTGAGTCCTGCATTTTGTAAAGTTCCATGAGAAGTCAACAATGTAGAGCCCCAACTAAACTCGTCCAGTATGGCAGGAAGTGGTCCCCGTGCTGCCTTTTCAATTTCCAAATAAGTCATAGCTCTTAGTCCAGCCCAATCTAAATAAGATAACCAATCTCTACCATTTATATAATTACATGACCTGCCAAGTCCATCATTGGCTTCATTAGGTATTCCATTATTATTAACATCACAGTAAAAATGTATATTACCTGAACCAATATTGGTATCGCATCGAATGGAATTTCCTTTGTATGGCGTAATGCCATCAACCATCACATAATAATTAACTACTGTGGCACCTGTGACATCTGCCTCCACCCTAATTTCTTGTTGTGGACGGGATAAACAGTTTAAAAAATCAACATATTGTTCTTGTGTAATGTGATATTTCATACAGTAAAATGCATTATAACCTTTTGGAAAAGCTGCCGGAATATCATAACAATTTCCTATTGTAAACTGGATTTCTGATGCAGTAGTCCCACATACCAATGAATTATCATTGATGATATGTACACTTTTTGTGGTATCATCTCCTCTCGCTATACAAGCAGATCCACCATCACCGGCATAGAAATCTCCTTGAGGAACATAGACCATCTCGACCCCCATCACTTTAAAATCTTGAAAACTACCTAACAATCCGGTTAAGGTTGCTGTCACAGAGGTTGTGGATGTACCATTTCCATCGGCACTTCTTCTTAGAAAAAACCCAACTTGGTCAGCAGGTACTACAGTTTCAAATCCAGCACCTGTACTTGCTGCTGAAACATTAGCATGTGTCCATGATGGACCTCCATTGGAGGCTTGTTTTATAAACACCCAAACAGCATCGTGAAAATCCAGCCCGGATCTCCAGCTATTATCCCAAGAGATATCAAAACTAACTGAAGTTGATGTAGGATGCGTAATATTGGTAATTTGTAAATTATTTCCTTTTACGTTCAATTGCGTTAAAAAGCAAAGAGAGAAGAGCAAGTAAATGTTATTTTTCATTTTCCTTTATTTTGTATTAATTAATAATTAAATTTAAAAAATTATATTAATTGATAATTTATTAATGATATATTGTATATCAGGGCTTAATCTATTACCAAATTATAGTGCAAATTTCGTCTTTAAATTTTTATTATTATTCACCCACTTGGGTGATTATCATAATTATTAAAAAAAATACTATACAATTCATTTGACCCAACCTACAATTCCTGTTCAAATTATGCCCAGTGCGCTGCGCAAAAAATAAGTGAACATATTAGACGCAATAATTTTTTATTTATACAAGGTGAAGATTCTCGTGAATAGCCATAGCTATGGTGGAAATTATTAACCCGCATTATTAACAAGTATTTTTAATACGAGCTCAAACTACATGCTAATATACCATATTAACAATCAAATAATAGAAAGATAAAGTGCTTAGTTAGTGATGATAAAGTCTTAATTAGGTTTGCAAAAACATTCCAATTGTTTTTTTAGATACAGAAAATAAAAAAATCAATAAATCATGTTGGAGACTATGCAAAAGTAATAATGACGATATTAAAGCAATAAATGAACAAAAAAACAATCACTCTTTACCAACAATCACAGCCATACATCCATAAGCATAAATATCGCTATTCCTGCGATATATCCCAAGAAAGCAAGCCAAGTGATTTTTTTGAAATACCAGATAAAGTCAATTTTTTCCATTCCCATTGCTGCTACACCGGCTGCCGAACCAATAATCAACAAACTACCTCCTGTACCGGCAGCGTATGCTATAAAATGCCACAAGTGGTGATCCAATGGAAAATCATACATACCCATAGTAGCGGCAACAAGAGGAACATTATCTATAATTGCTGATAATAATCCTAAAATACTCACCACAATATATTGGTTCGGTATTGATTTTTGCAACATAGTTGCCATATACTTCAATGTACCCATGTTCTCAATAGCAAGGGTTTCTAATGAAGCAACTGCCATCAATATACCCAAGAAAAATAGTATTGAAGAAAGCTCAATTCTGGACAATGCTCTCAGACCTGAATATAAATGCCTGTCCTTTTCATCAAAATTTTCTTCAGGGTGAATATACTCCGAAACAAGCCATACAATTCCTAAACTAAACATCATACCAAGATAGGGAGGTAAATGTGTAATCGTCTTAAAGAAAGGCACAAATATGATCATACCAAGCCCTAGATATAACATCAAACGACTGCTTTTTAATTTTTCTCCGGTCAATTCACTTTCATCAGTGTCCAAAGTCCCCTTGAACACCGGCAGTAATGTAGCGATAAAAAACGGTACGGCAAATGTGGCCAATGATGGTACTAACAATTCCTTTACTAGCCCTGCTGCTGAAGTCTTATTCCCAATCCAAAGCATTGTTGTTGTAACATCACCTATTGGAGACCAAGCACCTCCTGCATTGGCTGCAATCACAATAAGTGCTACAAACCATAATCTCTCCTTCTTTGAATGTATTAGCTTCCGTAACAATGTCACCAAGACAATGGTTGCTGTCAAGTTATCAATAATCGCTGATAAAAAGAAAGCTATAATACCTATTATCCATAGCAATTTCCTCTTCTCTTTCTTGAGTTTGACAGTTACACCTGTAAAACGACGATATAATCATAATGTATTGAAGATAATAACCAGAAATACAGACAGTTAGTATTTTGGATATTTTCAAAACCTCAAAAAGTGTAGTGGCAACTAA
>JALVEE010000289.1 GCA_027008645.1 Saprospiraceae bacterium | reverse complement strand
GTACATCACTACAAACACCAATTAAAAAACAACTGCAATTGATTATCAATTATTTATGTTTTAGAAAGTCCGAAAAATAGCTGAATTTTTGTGTTTTTTTTGTAAATAATGCCAAGTTGGGTTAAATGAACATGGCATTGTTTATGATGAAAAATATTTGTTTTGAAATATCAACATTTCGCTGAAAAACTCAACGAAATAGGAAAAAAGACAGGCGGATGGATCAAATCCCTGGAAAATAATACACTCATATCAAACACAAAGAGTAAAAGTGTAAAAGATACCAAGATTTAGTACCGGGCTAAACGAAAACCTAAATAATTACCCACGTTATCTCGATCACTCCTGATGCGAACGAACACAGAACAACTGAAATCACTACCGGTCCAACACCCACCACGAACCGCGCGAATGTTCGCCTTTTCACCTGAATAAGGCTTACCATTTAAAGGATGTTTTTTATAATTGTCTTTCCAATTATCTTGGCACCATTCCCATACATTACCACTCATATCAAATAAGCCTAATTGATTTGGCATTTTCAATCCTATCGGTTTTGATTCTTTCATACTGTTTTTACCATACCAACCTACTTCTTTAAGCCAGTTGCTTCCTGAATAATCCAAATTTTCTTTTGCAAACTTTTGTCCGCCTCTTGATGCATATTCCCATTCAGACTCTGAAGGAAGACGATAAGTTTTATCCGAAAATTTGTTTATTTTATTTATAAATTCTTTAGCCATATCCCAACTAACCCTTTCAACCGGTCTGCTATCTCCTTTAAACAAGGACGGGTTGTTATTCTCACCCAAGACTTGCTTCCACAATTTTTGTGTTACCATATATTTTGCTATAAAAAACGGTTTGTCAAAAGTCACTTTATGAACGGGTTGTGAGTATTCCCATTCCTCACTTCCCATCATAAAAGACCCTGCCGGGACTTTGACCATTTCGATTTCGATTTCTATCCCGTTGAGATTTATTTTATCTTTTATAGATTTTGTTTTAGGCATATTGTTTATATATTGACGCAATTTTATTTATTCTTCATATAACGTCCTATCAAAGCTACAAATATAGTAAATATTATTTAATTATAAAAGGATTATTCGATTTGGGGTATTCCATTTTTTCGCTTTTCCTATTCTTTGCCTCTGACTCCTAAAGGAGAATCAACCCGCAATGCGAAAAAATGAAATGCACCCCCTCATTCCTCATTCCACCACCAGCTTCCTGCTATATATCTTATTATCAGAATAAACTTTTAACATATACACTCCTTTTTCATAATTAAAAACCGGGATAGAATACATATTGCTGATTTCATTTTTGTCAACTATATGGTATGATAAGATTCTTCCGCTTTCATCGATCACAGAATATGCATTGATTCTTTCTTTCTTGTCCTGAAGTTCCACGGTAACATACATTGACCTTGTAGGGTTTGGATATAAAAATAAACCTTCTTTGGAATTTAATTCATTAGTTGCAGTACTCTTATCTACTACAACAAAAGCTCCCATCATACCTCCATCTTCGTGCTTCAACATATGACAATGATACATATAGGGAATCGAGTCATTAGCAAAGTTTTTGAACTTGGTGATGATTCTCATTGTGCTATGCCTACCTGGAACTAGATAGGTATCTTTTTTGCCTTTAGCATAAGCAGGAGGCGGATTGCCATCGATATCCAAAATATAATATCCTACGTCGTGAAGATGAAATGGATGTGCTATCGGGGTATTGTTTTGTATTGTCCAAATCTCGGTATTATTCAAAGGTATCGTGATATTGATAATATCCATATCAAAACTTACTCCATTGATATAAAAGTCACCGTTCAACTGGTTCATACCCGGACTTTTTGCTCTAAAAGTAATATTCCTATTATCGTCAACATCATTCACACTATATGGTGTTTCACCCGCCAAAACAGCTGGAATAGCAGTAACAGGATTTGCCGTTTTCTGACCTACAACAAAATCTATAATTTTAAAATCAGCTCCATTCATCGGGTTTGGGTTATAACCGTTCAATTGCATTCCGGGCATAGGTCCGGGGCTGGAAGCACCGTAAATACCATTGGAAAATTCAGAAGCATAACTCATCAAACTAATAGTTTTGCCTTCCATTCCAGTAAAATCAACCAAAATCTCTGCTCTTTCCCCCGGTGATAATGGTAATCTAGATAGTTTTACCGGTTTTTCCACCAATCCACCATCAGTTGCTATCATATAAAAATCTTTGTTTCCTTCAAGACCAAAATTAAAAACTCTTTGTGATGATCCGTCCAAAAGCCTAAATCTGACAACTTGAGCTGGCACATCTACATATGCATTCTGTGTACCATTTACTATCAAAACATCATCGGTGTTCACATCCCATTCTACTTGATAATTATCGTCAAAACTCCTTGTTTGAACAGCTAATGGAATATCATCCACACCATAAGTTCTCGGCAAATCAAATCCTGCCTCTTCATCGTCTTTTACTATTATAAATCCTGCAATTCCTTTACTTACATGTTCATCAGTATGTGTATCCAAGTGTGGATGATACCAACAGGTACTCGCACGATTTTTAACCTCATACTTAGGATTCCAAGTATCTCCCGGCTCTATTATCATATGTGGTCCTCCATCATTTTCAGAAGAAACATGCATACCGTGCCAATGAATTGTAGTCCTTTCATTAAGGTCGTTCTTGACTTTTATATCAAGAAAATCTCCTTTATTAACGATCAATGTCGGTCCTAATACAGGTCCATTCACTCCCATTGTTGCCGTTTTATGCCCCGGGAAAAATTCAAATTCTCCATTTTGAAGAGTCAAATTAATATCTGTACCTGTAATTGTACCGGGAATTTTTATTTTGTTTCCCGTAGGCGCAGAATCGGTTTTAATAGTAAATGCATCGCTCACGGAGTTATAATCCGTTCCTTGATTGTCTTGAACTATTTTAATTTTTGCACTATTGGTATTCAATTCCGGTACAGTCCAAGAGTAAGACAATGTATTGACATTGATGTCTTCTTTTATTGTCTCCCAATTAGCACCATTATCACTACTAAAATACAAATCCCAATTATCGGTATTATGTGCAATAGTAACTTTCCATTTAATAGTAATAGATTCTCCCGATTTAAAACTTTCTCCCCCTACGGGATACTCAAGTTTGCAATGTGCCTTAACATTCATAGCAAATAATGCTATGAATAATGTTGATAGTAATATAATTTTCATTTTTTTCATATTTATTTAATTAATTCTATTTTATCCTCACCCAAATTCCTCTGCTAACCTACTCCTTTTCCTTTCAATCCTCACCCTAAATCCCTCTCCTTTTTATAAGTTATTCCTATCTCTTTAAATTTTCCTAAAAAGGAGAGGGACTTTTCCCATACTCCTACAAAATATGTCACTGCTTTATAAAAGCTTTTCTCATCAGTCCAAGATGCTCGTTCCCACTTCTCCTTTTAATCCTCACCCTAAATCCCTCTCCTTTTTACAAGTTATTCCTATCTCTTTAAATTTTCACAAAAAGGAGAGGGACTTTTCCCATACTCCTACAAAATATGTCACTGCTTAATAAAAGCTTTTCTCATCAGTCCAAGATGCTCGTTCCCACTTCTCCTTTTAATCCTCACCCTAAATCCCTCTCCTTTTTATAAGTTTCACCTATCTCTTTAAAATTTCCTAAAAAGGAGAGGGACTTTTCCCATACTCCTACTAATAAATGTCACTACTAACAATGAGCAATTCACAATAGACCAAGCTACTCGTTCCCCCTTCTCCTTTAACAACAATGTTACAAAATAGGGATGCACTCCTTTAAAGGAGAAGGGGACAGGGGTTGAGGTTAAAACATAAATCCTCACTACATCCCTCCTCCACACTTCCCGGCACCACACTTCATCTCTTCTCCCTTTTTACCTTCAACTTTTATCCTTTTACTTTTATCTTTTGTCTTTCCTCCATTATCTTTTGTCTTCATACTTTTCCCTTCTTTCTTCATACTTTCACCACATTTACCGGATGCACATTTCATTTCGATTCCTGATTGACCGGCATCTGCTGTAGGGTTCATCATACTAGCCTTACCTTGCAATTGAGCAGCTGCATCAAGTGTAAATGTACCATTGGTCACAACTTCCTCACCCTGTTCTAACCCTGATAATATTTCATAGTTTGGCCCCATATCTTTCCCCAATTCTACTTCTCTGAGTTCAAATATTGGTTTATCTGCCTCAGGTTTGACATATACGATAGAACGTTTACCTGTCCACATTACAGCGGTTTTAGGTACTAATATCGAGCTTTTATTTGATTTTGAAGTTGGACTTATATCTATATCAGCATAAACTATCATACCGGGTTTTAGCGTATAATTATTGTTTCTAACAGTAGCTCTTACCTTTACCGTTCTCGTATTTGAATCAAGTAAAGGATCAATAAAATTAATTTTGGATGTGATTTTTTTATCAGGATATGCATTAGATGTGATTGTGATTTGTGTGCCTTTTTTGATATATGCTATATCTCGTTCAAACACGTCAAATTCAGCCCAAACCGTACCCATTCCCAAAACTTCAAACATTTTACTTCCTTCTCTAACGTGATCACCTTCTTCTACAAACTTTTTGGTGATTATACCGCTTACACTTGCATACATCTTGAAGTTTGTGATAATTCCTTTTTTCTGTTCTATCTCCCTTACTTGTTCTTCCGTCAATTTCCAATTCAACAATTTTTTCCTCACGGAATTATACAATTCAGGTTGCTCGTTTTTTACTTCCAAAGCTTGTATCAATTCGTTTTGAGCTGTTACCAATTCAGGAGAATAAATCAAAGCGAGTAAACTGCCTTTTTTGATATAATCTCCTTCTGCTTTGTAATACAATTTTTCAATTCTACCTCCAAAATGTGCTGTTTGAAGCGCGGTGTTATTATCATTTTGAACAATTTTACCTGACAGTTTCATTTTGGATTTGTCTATACCGGGTATAGAATTTCCTACTGTAAATGTTTGAATATTTGCAAGAGCAATAGCCGTTTTGGTCATTTTAAATCTATTTGGATCCAATTGCTCTTCCGAACCTTTTTCTTTTGTAATTAAGTCCATACCACAAATAGGACATTGACCTGGTTCCGGCATATCAATCTGCGGGTGCATCGAGCAAGTCCAATGCTCATCTGTGTGTTCTGCTTCCGAATGATTTTCTATTTTTTCAGCGTTATTAGCCGTAAAAATCAGTTTTCCCGCAAAAATTCCAATTGCAAGAAAAAGTATTGCCGTGATAATTAATTTTGTATATTTCATATATTTATTTTTTTGATTTGTTTATTAATTCTACTTACCTTCCAGATACTCCATTTTAGCCTTTTGTACGAAAGCATCTTTAGTACTTTTAATTTCAAGCAACTGATATTGTATTTTCTGTAATTGCATTCTCAAGATATTGTCATAATCCAATTTACCTGTTTCATATGCTTTAAGGTCGCTATCAATTGCTCTTTGTATTACATCTTTATTCTTTTCGGCAGCAACAACCTGAAGAATTGCATTTTTCAATTTAGCTTTTGCTATATCATATTGCGTTTTGAATCTTTTCTCCTGATTGTATTTTTCAATATCAGCTTTTTCCATTGACAATTCCAGTCTTTTTCCTTTGGCATCATATTGTTTCGTAAAGAATGGAATCGAAACCCCAATCATAGGCATCAAAATATCTCTACCGTTTCCCGCAGGAGATGAATCGTCCCGTTTACTTACGGAAATATAATCCAATGCTACTGTAAATTTTGGTTTCTCCTGATATTTCAAGAGTTCTTTCTTTTTCTCAAATATATTCTTTTTAGCTTCAATTTTAGTGAGTAAGGGATGATCGGTTATCGAATCTTCTGTTATCAAAATATCCAATACACTCATAGAATCCAACATATTTACCGGCTCATTCACATTTCTGTTCAATAGCCTGTTGAATTGATTCGACAAGGCGGTCATATCGTTGAAAGCACTGAAAATTTTGCTGTGTAATAGATTTTTTTGAGTTTGAATTTTCAATACATCACTCATTTTTGCCCTGTTGTTTTCCAATGCCCCTAAAGCCATATTTTCATAGATATCCAATATTTCCTTATTTTCTTTATATACATCCAATGTCGCTAAATTTTTGTATAATTCATAATAGGTTTTTTTGATATTATAGAATAAATTCAGCCTTGCAATATCACTATCATAAGAAACCTGATCCGATTTTAGCCTCGCTACATCCTTCTGGGCTTCAAATGTCCCCGGCCAAGGAAATGATTGCTGTGCGCCGAGCTTCAATCTCTGTGCTCCAAGTCTTGTTTCAGGCGGAAAAATAAAGTATCCCATAGTAAATTTTGTATCGCCCAAATTTCCCGTTTCATCCACCTTTTCCTGAAATATCTTGTGGTTTATATCGTAATACTCTATCTCCGGATTATTCTTTTCCGCGATCTTCAAATAATCATCCAAGGTCTGCCCAATAGAGACCCTGACAATTAAAAAGAAGATTAATACCAATAATTTTATTTTCATCTTTTATACATTTTTGTTTGATTAATAGTTATACTTTTTTTATTTTTTTGCGATTCTCCGAAGACAAAGACTAACCAATCCAAACATCATATTTTCAAATTGAACACCCTTCGGGGTTCATTTTTCTTGCTTTCATATACCCCGCATTTCATACGGGGCTATTCGTATTAAACCACTATCGTGGTTTTTTATATCTTGATATGCGAGCGTCTCTTACCTCGCTTTCCCAACTTCTAAAATCAAAAATTCAGCCTGCCCTGTAGCTTTAGCGTATCAGGGTTAATCGTTATTCTATATTCCAAAATTTTTACTTTTGCCTTTGCACTTTTGCCTTTAGCCTTTAGCCTTTCTATAAACCGGCTTCAAAATCACTCCTTGCAGTCGCGCTTTCGAGTCCTAAGTTTTCCTTTAATCAATTTTCACCAAAATAGCAAGTCCTTTTCTGAGATAAAGGTCTTTGACCTCTGCCTCTTTTTTTGCACTGCCACCTCCCAGCCTCCCGTTTCTCCATTTTCATTACGAAACCGGAGTAGCCGCCACCCGCACTCTCCCAGAGGAAAATTGCGGGTTGCTGCTTCCCCCTGTCGTTTTACGTAACACTGTGAAGTAAAACTACAAGGGGGAGCGAAGAGCTTTTGTGGGATGCCAGAGGGGGCAGCTATGCCAAATATTCCCACTTCCATATCTTCAAACTTTGCACTTTTCCCTTTCTACAAACCGGCTTCAAAATCACTCCTTGCAGTCGCGCTTTCGAGTCCTAAGTTTTCCTTTAATCACCTCTCCACTCAAATTGCAAATCCCTCTCCAACTCACCTACTTGCCCGTTCGCCCTATCGCACTCTCGCCCCTATCTCCTTCACCCAACTATACAAAACCGGCACTACAAACAATGTAATCAAAGCTACCAACATACCACCAAAAGCAGGAATAGCCATTGGAATCATTATATCTGAACCCCTACCTTTAGAGGTCAAGACAGGTAATAATGCAAGAATTGTCGTTGCAGTTGTCATCAAACACGGACGAATACGTTTTCTTCCGGCCTCTACTACTGCATCTCTTATACTTTGCTTAGTTGTCGGTTTGTTTTCTTCAAAAATTTGGGTTAAGTACGTTGCCATTACTACACCATCATCTGTTGCAATGCCGAACAAGGCTATAAAGCCTACCCAAATAGCTACACTTAAATTGACCGTATGTATATTGAATATATCACGCATATTTTTTCCAAACACATCAAAATCCAAGAACCAACCTTGACTATATAGCCATAGCATTATAAAACCTCCTGAAAACGCAACAAATATTCCTGTAAATACCATCAAAGTTGTACTAACTGCTCTGAATTGGAAATACAATATCAAAAATATTATCATCAAGGAAAGTGGCAATACTATCATTAACCTTCTTTCAGACCTTATTTGATTTTCATAGGTTCCGGTAAATTGATAACTCACTCCTTGCGGAACAACTATTTCCCCTTTTTCTATTTTACCTGCAAGATAACTTTGTGCTTTTTCCACTATATTTACTTCCGCTTCATCTTTTTCTTTATCAAAAAGAACATAACCGATCAAAAATGTATCTTCTCCCTTTATAACCTGTGGACCTCTCTCATACTTCACATCTACTAAATCACCAAGAAGTATTTGCTCACCTGCCGGAGTCTTGATTATCACTTTCTTTAAATCATCCGGTGATGTTCTAAGCTCACGTGGATATCTTACTCTAATGGAATAGCGCTCTCTGCCCTCAACCGTAGTGCTTACTTTCTTACCGCCCAATGCTACCATAATAGTCTCTTGGATGTCATTGACCTTTAAGCCATACAATGCCGCTTTTTGACGATCAATATCCAGCAATAAATATGGTTTCCCAATAATTCTGTCGGCAAAAACCGCTTCTGATTTAATTCCGGGAACTTCTTTTAATGCTTTTTCGAATTCCATCCCTAATTTTTCAATATCTTTTAGGTTTAGTCCTTTGATTTTGATTCCCATCGGACTTCTCATACCTGTTTGCAGCATCACTAACCTTGTTTCGATAGGTTGAAGTTTTGGTGCAGATGTCACCCCGGGAAGTTTTGTTGCCTCTACTATTTTGTTCCAAATATCATCAGGGCTTTTGATTTCTTTCCTCCATTGTCTAAAAAATTTACCTTCATCATCAGGTATCAGTTTGGCAACATCAACTTTTTGCATATCTTCAATCCTCTCATCACTATCTTTTGTATAAAATTTACCGGTTTCATCAACTTTGAATCTCAATTTATCTCTGTCTTTGTTTTCAATATACTCAGGTAAATACTGAATTATATTCTCAAACATCGACAAAGGAGCAGGATCCAAAGCACTTTGAACTCTTCCCGCTTTACCGACCACTACATCTACTTCCGGTATATTGGCTACTGCAATATCCAACAGTTTTAGAGTCTTTTTGTTTTCTTGTACTCCTGCGTGCGGCATTGTTGTTGGCATAAGCAAAAAAGCACCCTCATCCAATGACGGCATAAATTCCTTACCCATTGATTTGAAAGAATTATAACCTCCTACCAATATTACCAATGGTAGTATCAAAAACAATACTTTGTATTTCAATGCAAATCTCAATAATCTTACATAATATATTTGAAATACATAAAATATAACCAGAAGACTAAGTGTAGAGGCTGCAACAAAGACAAAATTGGAGCTTAGTGACCTATCAAAATCCAATGGTCTCCAATATTCAGTCAAAAGCCACAATATTGCCAATCCTCCCAAAAGATTTTTGATAATATCTTCCTTTCTATTTACCCATTCATATTTTTGGGACAAAATATTTATTATACCGAATAATGAAATTAGAATACCTAAAACTATTCCCTTATACACGACAAAAACCCCAAGAATTATCCAAAATATATTGATTAATAATCTTAGGGTATTTGATAGTTTCTTTCTTTCTTTAAATATAATAGAAGCAAATGTTGGTATTATAAACAAGCCTACAAATAAGGCGGCGATTAAGGCAAATGTTTTCGTGAAAGCCAATGGTCTGAATAATTTCCCTTCGGCAGCCTGCATCGTAAAAACAGGCAGGAAACTTACAATTGTAGTCATTACAGCGGTTAATATCGCACCTGAAACCTCAGCCGTTGCATTATAAACTATTTGATTTATCGGGTGACCTTTGAGCTCTTTTAACTTTTTGATGACATTCTCTATCAGTATAATCCCTATATCTACCATTGTGCCTATCGCTATTGCAATTCCGGATAACGCTACAATATTGGCATCAACATTAAACATTTTCATCGCTATAAATACCATCAATACAGCCAATGGTAATAGACCTGAAATCAACATCGATGAGCGAAGATTGAACAGCATCAACATAATTACCAAAATAGTAACCAATATTTCAAGGGCAAGAGCATCATTAAGTGTAAAAAGTGTTTCCTCAATAAGTTTGGTTCTATCGTAAAAAGGAACTATTGTCAATTGAGATCTTCTGCCATCTTTTAGGGTTTTAGACGGTAATCCCGTACTCAATTCTTTTATTTTGGATTTGACATTTTTTATCACTTCCATCGGATTTGCACCGTATCGAGCTACAACAACTCCTCCTACAACCTCTGCACCGTTTTTATCTAAAATTCCTCTTCTTTCTTGTGGTCCAAGCGATATATGAGCTAAATCTTTGACAAGAACAGGGGTATTATTGACAGACTTTACAACACTGTTTTCAAGGTCTTCTATTTTTTTAACATAGCCAAGTCCTCTGATAAGGTATTCTGCATTATTTATTTCCAGGGTTTTTGCCCCTATATCTTTATTGGAATTTCGTACGGCATTAACCACCTCTTTAAGGCTGATATCATACTGTTGAAGTTTAGCAGGATCAACATCTACCTGATATTCTTTTACAAATCCGCCAATACTTGCTACTTCCGATACTCCCTTGGCAGAAGCCAGACCATATTTAACATAATAATCTTGAATGGAACGCAATTCATGTAAATCCCATCCACCGGTAACATTACCGGAGGTATCCCTGCCTTCAAGAGTGTACCAAAATATCTGCCCCAATCCTGTAGCATCAGGCCCAAGCGAGGGTTTTACTCCTATTGGCAATAAATTTGCAGGTAGTGAATTTAGTTTTTCCAGTATCCGGCTTCGACTCCAATAGAAATCAATCTTCTCATCGAAGATTACAAAAATAGTAGAAAAGCCAAACATCGAAGAACTACGTATTGTCTTCACTCCTGGAATTCCGAGTAATGATGTCATCAACGGATAAGTTATTTGATCTTCTATATCCTGAGGTGATTGACCATCCCATTTTGTAAATACTATTTGCTGGTTTTCTCCAATATCAGGAATAGCATCTACGGCTACCGGATTTCGTGGTAACCAATCTATATCCCAATCAAAAGGAGCACTTATTATTCCCCAAAAAACAAATATAACGAGTAACAAAATAGTTACCAACTTATTTTCAAGGAGAAATTTTATTGTTTTATTTAACATCTAATCTAATTTTAATATTCACATTTTTTAAAAGCTGAAACTTGAAATTGGAACATGGAACATGAAACTTTAAACTTGAAACTTGGAACTTGAAATCCCACAATACGTTATTCCACTACGCTCCAGTCCGGAACTTCCTCTTTAGTCTGGATAATTTATACCCAAAACTAAAAAAAGCTTTTAAGAACCGTATAATAATTACCAAAAGTACGTAACTTGAGATAAAAATTCAGCAGTCCTAAAACGCTTTCAATTAAAATTAGATGCTATAATATGTAACTCTGATATAGAGATTGGAAGTCAATATCACGTGGTGGTGGTCTATCGACGTATATAGGTTTAATGCTGTTGTGGCCACCAACATTACTGTCATCTATAACAAATGTATGGTGTACTACAGCAAAATCAAAAGGCTTAGCAATCGAAGATTTGTCAAAAGTGTATTTTACCTTAGACTTAACAATTTTTTTCTCATTGTGACAACAATTATCTTCTCCATCGCTATCATTATTGCATTGCATATCATCCATTGAACAGGACTTTTTATGCATTGGGCAAACATCTTCAGATTGATGACAAGATTCGGCCTCTGTATATAAAGCAAAGTTTTTGATCTTGTTTTGACAATAATGCAAATCAACAACAACCCCTGCGGATATAGTCATTATCCACAAAGCTAAAGATAGCGATATTGTGCTATAAATTGTCTTATTTCTCCTAATTGCCATTAAACACTAAATGAAAAATGAACAGAATTGTTTTAATCAATACTGTAAAGAATTCACAAATGTCGCCTGTACGACACTTGTGTCATGTCTTATACCAACCAAATTTTGAGACGAGGTATAGATATTACAGCAAGCTTTTAAATCTTGGTCTTTTAGGCGTTATATCCCCCAATCTTTCTTTCTTTTTCTCTTCGTAAGCAGAGAAGTTTCCTTCAAAGAAAACTTGTTGTCCCTCGTCTTCAAATGCTAAAATATGGGTTGCTAATCTATCGATAAACCACCTATCGTGAGATACAATCAGAGCACATCCTGCAAAATTTTCTATAGCCTCTTCCAAAGCACGCAATGTATTAACATCTATATCATTAGTAGGCTCATCGAGTAAAATCACATTTGCACCTTGTTTTAATGTCATTGCAAGGTGAAGTCTATTTCGTTCTCCACCCGATAAACCCCCTACTTTTTTCTGTTGATCTGAACCGTTGAAGTTAAATCTGCTCAAATATGCTCTCGCATTTATTTCTTTAGTTCCTATCTGAATAAATTCATTCCCTTGACTTATTACTTCATATACTGTTTTTTCAGGCAATAAATCTTTGTGAGATTGGTCAACATATGCAAGTTGTACTGTTTCTCCAATTCTTATAGTACCGCTATCAGGAGATTCTTCACCCATTATCATTCTGAACAATGTCGATTTACCGACACCATTTGGTCCTATGATTCCGACAATTGCATTTTTAGGTACATTAAAACTGAGATTATCTATTAGAAGTCTGTTTTCAAAGCCCTTACTAACTTTATCTGCTTCAATTACCACATCTCCCAATCTTGGTCCGGGAGGAATATACAATTCCAATTTAGCCTCTTTTTCTTTTACCTCTGCATTGCTCATTGTTTCATATGCATTAAGTCTGGCTTTACCTTTAGCTTGTTTTGCCTTTGGTGCCAATCTTGTCCATTCCAATTCTCTTTTAAGTATTTTTTGTCTTTTGGATTCTGCTTTTTCCTCATTAGCAAGTCTGTTTGACTTTTGTTCCAACCAAGAGCTGTAATTTCCTTCCCAAGGAATACCTTCACCCCTATCCAATTCTAATATCCATCCTGCAACATTATCAAGAAAATATCTATCGTGAGTTACGGCTATTACCGTACCGGGAAAAGATTTGAGAAATTGTTCAAGCCAATGCACACTTTCTGCATCAAGGTGGTTAGTAGGCTCATCGAGCAGTAAAATATCGGGTTTGCTCAAGAGGAGTCGTGCCAATGCAACTCTTCTTCTCTCTCCACCGGAAAGAACTGATACTTTTGCATCATCAGGCGGACATCTCAATGCATCCATCGCAAGTTCTAAAGTATGATCCAATTCCCATGCATCATAATGATCCATTTTTTCCAAGAGCTCACCTTGTTCTTCGATAACTTTCATCATTTCATCATCGCTCATCGGCTCTGCCAATTTTGCAGACACAGCTTCATATTCATTTACCACATCCACTATATGTTGAACACCTTCTTGGACTATTTCTTTTACAGTTTTATTCTCATCCAGCTTTGGTTCTTGTTCGAGATATCCGATTTTGTATTCTTTATCAAAAGTTACTTTTCCTTGAAATTCATCGTCAATACCCGCTATTATTTTCAAAAGGCTGGTTTTCCCGGAGCCATTGAGACCCAAAACACCTATTTTAGCACCATAGTAAAATGATAGCCATATATTTTTTAAAACCGTCTTGCTGGGAGGAAAGATTTTTGTCACTCCTTCCATTGAAAATATTACTTTGTTATCTGCCATTTTTTTATTTTTCTGCAAAAGTAGTCAAAAAAAGGATTCTTTATTAGTGTCTGCATGAAAACAGGCAATTTTTTAAATTTAGATAATTATTGCCCATATTTTGATTTTTTTGCAATGATTTGATGCTTTTGTATCAATCACGTGTGAAAAAGTCAAAAGATGACCATAAGAATCAATTTAAAATTTGATGTGTTTTCGTGCAGACACTACTTAAGTTCAATATTTAATTTATTCCAAGTTATCTTACCTTCGAGTGCAAAATCTACATCTATAAAAAAATAACCGTCTTCCAATTGCATTGGCAAATTATAATCCTTTATTGTTAAAGTGTTATCATATTTTAATGTATCCAAAAATTGATTGGTATCGTCAACAATATCTTTTATCTTCAAATTCAGACTTTCCTGCAATCCGTCCATTATTTTTCTTTCCAATGTATTACTAAAAAGATTGACAAATATTTGAGAACCAAAACCATCAAGATTGATATCTACAAATCTCTTTTTAAGAAATAAATACTTTTGATTTCTATCCCAGATAGGCCGGGTTTTAACCAAGATATTTCCACTTTTGCTTCCTGAAAAATCAACCTTAGCACCTACTACATCTTTATCAAAAACAACATTGGCTTTTTCTATTTTTATTTCGTTTCCTTTTATATCAAAAACCAAACCTTTTGAGTCTTGAGCTAATAAATAGTCATCAATTAACTTTTGAGTGATATATTTATTAATACCAAGGGTTAAAACTGCTTTTTGTCCAAAATCTTCGTTAAAATACCAATTGAATTTCGGATAGATAGTATCATTGCTCCGGTATTCACTCATCGGTATTATATCGTTAAAAAAACTAAGGTTTAACTGTCCGGAAATTGTATTTTGAGATGATTTAAATGGTGAAAACCCAATGGTTTTTGGGCTTATTTTTAATCCGGCAATGCCCAATGAATCTATGACAATGGGAGATGAAAAAAATCCGGCTATTGAATCGACCGGTGATTGTAATAAATTGCTATTTGCTATTGTAGAATCCACTTGATTCATCCATTCCATTTGTTTATAATCGATATACTCTTCTACCAATTTTGGAGCTGATATTTTCATGCCAATGAAACTAATCACAGGTTTATTTACCCAAGAATAATCTACTAAAGTAGTTTTGGTTTTTAATTTCCAATTTTTGTCAATATCGATTTGTGAAAATATATCTAACTCAATTTCACCACTACCTGAAGCAACAGGAAATGAACCGATTTTTTTTACCAAGTCAACTTTGATAGAAACAACCAAGTCGATATTTTTACCATCTAAATTAATACCTGAAATATCACTTTTCAAAATTTTAATACTCAAAGGTAAACCTTCTTCTTTTTCGAGCAAAGTGTCGGGTAATAATGAATCTATTAAATTTGCAAGTTCATCTTTTTTAAATTCAAACGGAATCTTAATTATACTTTCTTTATTCATTTTATTGAAAGGGATAATTTTACTCCTTTTATTGGTTTTGCAGGAGTAAAGTAATAGGAATAAGACAACAATCCAAAAATACTTTTGCATAAAACATTATTAAAAACAAGTCTGTCAAAATAATCTTTTTAGACAGTCTATAAAAAATAATACCAAATTAACTTTAAGATGTTGTATTAATATTATAGAATTAATTTTTCAATTTTGAGTTAAATTGGTATAAGGGCTCAAATATACAAAAAAAGGACTGTCCGGTAAACAGACAGTCCTAAATATCATAAAATTTAATTGATATTAAACCTATAGTGATTTAGCAGCTTCAAGTTGATTCCATTTCTTTTCCAACTCTTGATTAGCCAAATCCAAAAGCATTTTACCTCTTTCAGGATCTTGCTTAGCTACTCTATTGAATCTACCTTCTGTGTACATAAAATCTTCGAGTGGTCTTGCAGGAGGTTTACTATCTAATTTAAACCTCTTACCTTGAGCATTTCTAGGATTAAATCTATACAATGGCCAGAAACCGGTCTCTATTGCCAATTGTTGGTGAGTAGCACCGTCACCCATATCATATCCGTGTTCGATACAATGTGAGTAAGCAATAATAATAGAAACTCCATCAAATGCTTCTGCTTCTCTAATAGCTTTTAGCGTTTGGGCATCTTTCGCTCCCATCGCTATTTGCGCTACATAAACATCACCGTAAGAAACAGCGATTAAACCAAGATCTTTTTTAGACAATTTCTTACCTGAATACGCGAATTTAGCCGCAGCACCTATAGGTGTAGCTTTTGACATTTGACCACCGGTATTAGAGTAAACTTCCGTATCCATTACAAGGATATTTACATTTTCTCCGGATGCCAATACGTGATCCAATCCACCAAATCCGATATCATAAGCCCAACCGTCACCACCGAATATCCACACAGATTTCTTTTTCAAGTAATCAGAGATATGCAACAAATCTCTTGATGTTTCCGTATCGATTTCTTTAAGTTTGATATTCAATTCATCAATCGCATTCATCAAGTTTTGTTTATCTTCTTCACTTTCTTCTTTATTGTCTTTAATACGTGTATATAAATCTTCGCCGATTTGATCTTTTAATGAATCAAGCAAACTAGCTGCTTTTTCTGCTTTTTTATTTGCAGCTAATCTCAGACCCAAACCGTATTCTGCATTGTCCTCAAACAATGAATTTGACCAAGCAGGACCATGTCCTTTTGCGTTAGTAGAATATGGTGTTGTTGGTAAATTTGCTCCGTATATTGATGAACAACCTGTAGCATTGGCAACAATCATATGATCTCCATATAACTGAGTTATCAATTTGATATATGGTGTTTCTCCACATCCCGCACAAGCTCCTGAAAATTCAAACAACGGTTCGAAGAACATCGCTCCTTTTATATTTGTAGGAGATATTTTTGTTCTGTCATACCAAGGAAGTTTAGCATCAAAATAGTCCCAATTGATTGTTTCTACTTCAACAACTTCCATTTTATCAACCATATTAATAGCTTTATAATCCGGATTTTCTTTACTTACTGCCGGACAAACCTCAACACACAATCTACAGCCGGTACAGTCCAATACTGAAACTTGTAATGTATAAACCTCATTGTCTTTGTCAAAAGGTCGTCCTTTTGCCGGACAACTCTTGAGTGTTACAGGTGCATCATCAAGCAATTCTTTATCATAAACTTTTGCTCTAATAACACCGTGAGGACAAATAGCAACACATTTATTACATTGTGTACATAGGTCAGCATCCCAGACCGGAACCGTATCCGCTATGTCTCTTTTCTCATATCTGGTAGTACCTAATGGAAACATTCCATCATCAGGGAAAGCACTTACAGGAAGAGTATCTCCTTTTCCTGCGATAATTTCACCAAGAACTTGCTTAACAAAATCAGGAGCATCTCCATAAACAGGAGGTAAATCGGGAATATTGCTTGATACTGATTTTGGATATGTAACTTCATATAAGTTTTCAATAGCACTATCCACAGCCTTGAAGTTCATATTTACAATCTTATCCCCTTTATGTGAATATGATTTAACGATAAAATCTTTAATCTTTTGAATCGCTTCATCTTTTTCGATAATACCGGAAATGGCGAAGAAACAAGTTTGAAGTATAGTGTTAATTCTCTTACCAAGACCAATACCTTGTGCTACTTTGGTAGCATCTATTACGTAAAACTTAAGCTCTTTTTCAATAATTCCTTCTTGAGCACTCTTAGGCAACTTAGCCCAAACCTCATCTTTACTATAAGGAGAGTTGAGCAACAAAGTTCCTCCTTTCTTGATTTTGCTCATTATATCATACTTTTGCAAGTAGTTGAATTGATGAACAGCTACGAAATTAGCATGTGATATCTGATATGTAGATGTGATAGGGTCTTTACCGAATCTCAAGTGAGAAACAGTCAATCCTCCCGCTTTTTTAGAGTCATATACAAAGTATCCTTGTACATAATTATCAGTAGTTTCTCCAATAATTTTAATGGAGTTTTTATTAGCACTTACAGTACCATCAGATCCCAATCCATAGAACATACAATTGATAGTATTTGTATCCAATGACAATGAGTTATCGTATTCAAGAGAAGTAAATGAAACATCGTCGTTGATACCAATGGTAAAATGATTTTTGGGTTTTTCTTTTGATAATTCATCAAAAATCCCTTTAACCATTCCCGGAGTAAACTCTTTAGAAGATAATCCGTATCTACCGCCAACGATAGTTGGCATTTCTCTACCTGATTCAACAAAAGCATTTATTGTATCCATATATAATGGTTCTCCAATACTTCCGGGTTCTTTTGTTCTATCAAGAACAGCTATTTTCTTAACAGATGCAGGTATAGCATCGATAAAATCAGAAATTGAAAACGGTCTGTAAAGTCTTACCAATACAACTCCGACTTTCTCCCCTTTTTCGTTCAAGTAAGAAACAGCTTCTTTAACCGCACCTTGACCTGATCCCATCAAAATCACAATCCTTTCTGCTTCCGGATCTCCGATATAATCAAATAAATGATACTCTCTACCTTCAAGTTCAGCAAATCTTTTCATTGCTTTTTTTACTTCACCCGGCACTTTGTCGTAATATGGATTACAAGCTTCTCTAGCTTGGAAAAACACATCAGGATTTTGAGCGGTACCACCTATTTGAGGTGTATCCGGATTCAAACCTCTGTTTTTAAAAGCAGTCACTTCCCTCTTTGAAATCATTTGCTTCATAGTATCATCATCAATACTGTCGATTTTTGAAATCTCGTGAGATGTTCTAAATCCGTCAAAAACATTTAGAAAAGGTATTCTTGTTTTGAATGTTGCAGCTTGTGCGATTAAGGCCATATCGTGAGCTTCTTGTACGCTTCCACCAAATAATATAGCCCAACCGGTAGTTCTGGTTGCCATTGTATCAGAATGGTCACCGAATATTGATAATGCATGTGTAGCTACCGTTCTTGATGCAATATGAAATACCGCAGGTAATAATTCTCCTGCAATTTTAAACATATTAGGTATCATCAATAACAAGCCCTGTGATGCAGTAAATGTTGTGGTAACAGCACCTCCTTGCAATGAACCGTGTACAGTACCGGAAGCACCACCTTCACTTTGTAATTCGATAATTCTAGGGATATCTCCCCAGATATTTTTCATTCCTTTTGCTGAAAAAGCATCAGCATGTTCTCCCATTGGTGATGAAGGGGTGATAGGATAAATAGCACAAACCTCATTGGTCTTATGCGCAACCCTGGCAACAGCTTCATTTCCGTCAAGGATCAATTTCTTATAGTCTTTAGCCATAATATAAACAATTTTATAGTTAATATTGCAATAAAATAATGCAATAAATTTTAATCAATTTTTGTTTCAAAAAAAACCAAGTCGCAAATGTCGTTAAAACTAATATCATATACAACTAATTCAAACAATAATTGGCTAAATGCAATTACAGGACATGTATTTAAAATTGGTATAAACAAAAAACTATCGTTATGAAGAGTGGATTTACCAAAATCAAATCTTTTCTATACAATGAAATGCACCTCGTTACTCTAAGGTAAAAGAATTTACTACTTTTGTTTTACTAAAATAAAATTGTATGAAAATATTCTGTATCGGAAGAAATTATATTGATCACGCTAAAGAATTGAACAATCCTGTTCCAAAGCAACCTATGATTTTTATGAAGCCACCAACAGCTATGTTAAGGGACGGGAAACCATTTTATTATCCTGATTTTTCAAAAGAAATTCACTATGAAGGGGAATTAGTGGTTAAAATAGCTAAAAACGGGAAAAATATTGGCTTAGACTTTGCAAAATCATATTACAATGAATTAACCATTGGAATCGATTTCACAGCAAGAGATATCCAAAGAAAGCTTAAAGAAAAAGGACATCCTTGGGAAATTGCCAAAGGATTTGATTTTTCGGCTGTGATAGGCAAATGGATAGATTTCACAGATGAAATGAAGTCGAGTGATATCGACTTCTCTCTAGAAAAGAATGGAAATATCGTTCAAAAAGGCAATAGTAAAGATATGATTTTTCCCATTGATGACATCATTGTTTATATATCCAAATACTTTAAATTACAGATAGGGGATTTGATTTTTACCGGTACACCCGCAGGTGTCGGGGAAGTAAAAGTCGGCGATGTTCTCAATGGTTTTATAGGTAATGACAATTTAATGCACTGTGAAATACGTTGATTTTTTAAAAGGTTTCAATTTTTTCATTGCGGGCTGATTCTCCTTTAGTATTCAGAGGCAAGTGTTGGGAAAATCAAAAGAAAGATAGTATTGCTATTTTTTTATAAAATGTTTGGTTTAGAAATGAGAGGACAAAAACCACGAATGTGGTTTAATGTGATTAGCCCCGTATGAAATGCGGGGTAAATATGAGAGGTGATATGAACACCGAAGGTGTTCAATTATCAATTATTATGTTGTATGGATATTCAACTCCTCCGGAGTTGTACTTTGCTTGTTCGGATACCGCGGGTTCCACCCACGGTTATTCACATTTATCCCCTGTCGGGGAAATTTCATCGATGGATAAAACTCAAAACGCGAAAAAATGAAATGTACCTTTTTTTTAGTATAATTGTTGCTTATCTTTCATTTTTGTTATTTTTGTATTTATTATGAAACTATTTCTATTCTAAAAAGTCAATTATTTGAATTTAGAAGACAGACATATTGCCACAAAACGCAAAGCTGATCACTTGGATTTGACATTCAAATCACAAACCGCTTCCGGTATTAATGATGCCAGATTTATGTACGAACCCTTATTGGGAAATATCAATGAAATAGATTTGAAAACAGAATTTCTCAATACAGAGTTTGATGCTCCACTATGGATATCAAGTATGACCGGAGGTACGGGTTTAGCCACAAAAATCAATAAAAATCTCGCTCGTGTTTGTTCGGAATTCGGTTTGGGTATGGGGCTTGGATCTTGCAGGCAACTTTTGGATAGCAATGATTATTTTGAAGATTTCAATATCAGAAAATATATTGGAGACAGACCATTATTTGCAAATATCGGAATAGCTCAGATTGAGCAATTGGTTTTAGCCGGAAAAACTTACAAAGTTGTTGATTTGGTAAAAAAGCTTCAAGCAGATGGTTTGATAGTACACATCAATCCATTACAGGAATTTACCCAAGAGGAAGGTGATAAATTGAATCAAAAACCAATAGATAGCTTAAAGGAATTATTAGAAAAAGAAGATTTAAAAATAATAGTCAAAGAGGTAGGTCAAGGTATGGGTTATAATAGCTTAAAAGAACTTATGCAATTGCCTTTGACCGCAATAGACTTTGGGGCTTTTGGCGGAACAAATTTTTCAAAACTCGAAATGTTTAGGAATAGTAATGTTTCGAATAACCAATATAATTCATTTATTAATATCGGACATACTGCGGAAGAGATGCTCGGTTTTGTCAATAAGATAAAAGATGAATTGCCGGATAAGATATTGTGTAATCAAATAATTATATCAGGTGGGATTAAGAGTTTCTTAGACGGATATTATTATACTGAAAAAATTAACGTACCTTCGATATATGGTATGGCTTCAGAGTTTTTAAAACAAGCTACTGGTGAATATGAATTACTGAGGGAATTTGTTTCAAAACATATTGAGGGATTAAGAATGGCGAAAGCTTTTTTGAGAATTAAAAATTAGATGACGTGCATAAAAATCCAATAAGCGGGTTCTCCAGACTTTCTAAAATAAGAAAGATGCAATGGGTAGTTGAGAATTTTTTCAAAGACCCTGACTTGGTTATGAATGAGCTGATCAGTTATTGGCATCCCGGACTACAGAGTATCTTAGATGGGTTTATAGAAAATTCAATCGGTAATTTCCCTATACCCCTTGGCGTTGCACCCAATTTTAAGATAAACGGTAAAGTATATGCTATTCCAATGGCTATAGAAGAAAGTTCTGTTGTCGCAGCAGCCTCTTCAGGTGCCAAATATTGGTTTGATAGAGGAGGATTCAAAGCTGAAGTTATTGATAGTAAGAAAATAGGTCAAGTGCATTTTAAATGGAAAGGAGACAAAAAATTGTTATTTGAGTCTTTTAACGATATCGAAAAACACTTGAGAAATGAAACAAAAGACATTACTGCCACTATGGAAAAAAGAGGTGGTGGTATTCACTCGATAAAACTTATTGATTTTACTGATAAAATTGAAAATCTATATCAGATTAAAGCAGAGTTTTACACTTGTGATTCCATGGGTGCAAATTTTATAAATACCATACTTGAACAATTTGCGAAGAGTCTCAAAGATTATGCTATTTCCAATGATAACTTCAAAAACGGAGACAAAGATATCCAAATTGTGATGTCCATATTGTCCAACTATACACCGGAAAGTATAGTACATGCAGAAGTTAGTTGTCATGTAGATGAGTTGGAAAATGGAAAAACCATTAAGAACGGAAAATTATTTGCTGAAAAATTTAATACTGCTATTGAAATAGCAAAACAGGATCCATACAGGGCTACAACTCACAATAAAGGTATATTTAACGGCATCGACTCGGTAATAATAGCAAGTGGTAATGATTTTAGAGCAGTCGAAGCCTGCGGACATACATATGCAGCAAGAGATGGTCAATATCGCAGTTTGAGCAATTGTGAAATCAATAAAGGAATATTTAGATTTTGGTTGGATATACCAATGGCAATAGGTACTGTTGGAGGATTGACAAAAACTCATCCCATGGCAAGGAGGTCTTTGGAAATGATGGGAAATCCCGATGCACATGAGCTTATGAAAATAGTTGCTTCCGTTGGTTTAGCTCAAAATTTTTCCGCGGTGAAGTCGCTTGTTACTACAGGAATACAAAAGGGGCATATGAAATTGCACCTATCAAATATTATGACACAACTTGAAGCTACCGCCAAGGAAAAACTTAAGATAATTGAATACTTCAAGGACAAAACAGTATCTTACAGCGGTGTAAAGGCAGTTCTGGAAAAAATAAGAAGCTGATATGGCTAAAATTGATAAGGTAAAGATTTTGGGAATTGATCCCGGAACTCAAGTTATGGGATATGCTGTTTTGGATTACTATTTTGGCCATTTCAATGTGGAAGCTCTTGGAGTATTTAAGTTAAAAAAGTTTGAAACACATCAAGAAAAACTAAAGGAAATTTTTTTACAGACTCAAGATTTAATCGAAATGTATTTACCGGCTGAAATGGCAATTGAAGCACCTTTTTACGGCAAAAATGTTCAGTCTATGCTAAAATTGGGTAGAGCACAAGGAGTAACAATAGCCGCCGGAATAACAATGGGATTAAATATCACAGAATATGCACCAAAAAAAATAAAACAATCTATTACCGGGAATGGAAACGCATCGAAAGAACAGGTGTCCGCGATGCTACAAAGTATATTGAAGATAAAAATACAAGATGGATTCCTAGATGCAACAGATGCTCTGGGAGCAGCTATGTGTCATTACAATCAAATATCAAGTGTGGCAGTAGGAGGAAAAAAATATTCGGGTTGGAAAAGCTATCTTAATGATAATCCCAAGAAAGTAAAGAAGTAAAAACTAATTTTATGGATTGGAATTCCGCAATAAATGGTTTTGAAGCATATCTTATGTTGGAACGATCTCTTTCTCCCAATTCTATTGAGGCTTATATACGTGATATAAAAAAATTAATTGAGTATCTCAATATTAATAAATTGGAGATTTCCCCCCTCGATATTAATTTCACACATCTACAAGAGTTTATCAACTGGATAAATAGCCTTGGAGTAGCTCAAAGGTCACAGGCTAGGATTATTTCGGGTATCAGAGCATTTTATAAGTATCTGATGATGGAAGATATTATCGATAATGACCCTACGGAATTGCTTGAAGGACCAAAAATCGGGAGAAAAATTCCGGATGTACTCAATTATGAAGAAATAGAAATGATATTGAATGCTATAGACCTGAGTTCCGAGTTAGGTCATAGAAACAGAGCCATTATCGAGACTTTATACGCCTGTGGACTAAGGGTAAGCGAATTAATAGACTTGAAACTTTCGAATTATTTTCCGGATATCGGATTTGTAAAAGTAATCGGCAAAAACAATAAAGAAAGAATAGTGCCAATCAATGATGAAGCGATTAAATATATCGGAATCTATATCAATAATTATAGAAATAGAATAAATATCAAAAAGGACAATGAAGATTTTGTTTTCCTCAATAGAAGAGGCAAAAAACTTTCCAGAATAATGATTTACCACATAATCAAAGAATTGACGGAATTGGCAGGAATTAAGAAAAATATAAGCCCGCATACATTCAGACATTCTTTTGCAACTCATCTCGTTGAAGGAGGAGCTGACCTGAGAGCCGTTCAAGAGATGTTAGGACACGAATCCATACTCACAACAGAAATATATACTCATCTGGACACCACTTATCTCAAAAAAACAATCCTTGCCTTTCATCCTAGAAATAAAAAATAGGAAAACACTACTTTGCGATGCTCTGCGTTACCTTTGCGGTACTTTGCGGGATATGAAATTCATGTGTTAAAAATAAACATGGTTTTGTGACAAAATTATCGTTATTATAAAAAATTAATATTTTAATTATCAATGATATAGTTGGACATTGATTTTTCCCGCTAAGGTCAGCAAAGTACACGCAAAGGAGCGCCAAGGAAACTCCAATGTAATTATTAAGGATTATTTACTATACACCACCCTATTTAAGTACAGGCCGTGAGCCGGTACGCTCCAATCGAGCTTTAACCTATTTTGTGTCTTAAGAGCTAATTCCAGTTCATTTATCGACATTTTTCCCAGTCCAATATTTATTGTCATTCCTACGATTAATCTTACCATACCTCGCAAAAATCTATTGGAAGTGATTTGATAATAATAATCTCCGTTCTCAGGATTCTTTGTCCACTGACTTTTTGACAAATGGCATTTCATTGTTTTTACATCTGTATTTGTCTTACAGAAGGGAAAAAACTCATTATAGCCTAAGAGTATATCAGCAGCTTTTTGCATTAAAGAAAAGTCAGCATTCTCAATTAGAGGGAAGAAATAACTCAAATGGGTATTAAAAGGGTTTTTTATTGTGTTAATTTTATATATATATGATCTGGAAATAGCGTCAAAACGGGCGTGAAAATCCTCATCAACTTTATTGATATCAAATAGTGCGATATCATTTGGTAGCATTTTGTTCAGGCTATAGACAAAATTTTCCCTAATATCTTTATCAAAATCAAAATGCATGGTAAAATCACTAGCGTGAACCCCTTTATCTGTTCTTCCGCATCCGAGTACAGAGATTTCTTTTCTGTACTTTTTAAAAAGAACAGCTTCGATTTCACTCTGGACAGTTCTCGCATTGTTTTGGCTTTGCCAGCCTGAATAATTTGTTCCCTTATATGCTAATCTAACTGCAAATCTCATATACAATATACGTTTAAAGTTCACATTAAAAATTAACCCACATTATTCACGGATTTTTATGGTGAGAGTTCAAATTACCAATAGTAGAGAGGGAAGTGCTATAAATTTTTGCCGGGGGAAATGGACAACCGTTTTTGAGGCATAAAAATCTTAAACATTTCCTTTAATTGCAGGTAGTTTGAGCTCGTAATAGAAATACTTGTGAATAATTCGGGCTAAAAGTAATAAAATAAGGATAAATAATCTAATCGGATTAGAATAATTACTAATTTTACTGTACATTTGATATCAGAAAAATTTATGCCCATGAAAATCCTATTTGTTTGTTTAGGAAACATATGCCGTTCTCCATTAGCTGAAGGCATTTTGCGCTATAAAGCCGAGCAATTAGCTTTGGATATTGAAGTGGATTCAGCGGGAACAAGCAATTATCATATTGGACAATCACCTGACCCGAGAGGGATTTCAGTAGCATTTGCCAATGGTATAGATATCAGTCAGCAAAAGGCAAGGCAGTTTGAGTTAGAAGATTTTGATAAATTTGATTATATCATTGCTATGGATAAATCAAATTATTCAGAACTTATTAATTTGGCAGGAAATTCTAAGAATACAAAAAAAATCAAACTTTATATGAATTTGGCTTATCCCGGTAAAAATATCGATGTTCCGGATCCGTATTACGATGGACGATTCGAAGAAGTTTTTGACTTGTTATACGATGCAAGTGACAAGATTATTGAAAAATTAACAAAGTAAATTTATTATTTACTATTAAAATATTTAACTATGAAAATTATAACAATTAAGCAGTTTTCTAATGAAATAAAAGCCAGACTTTATCAGCATGAATTGGAAGTAGAAGGGATAAAGTGTATAGTATCTAATGCGATATCATCAAGTTTGTTTCCAATAGGTGCAGGATCGATTAGTTTGCAAATTTTGAAAAAAGATAAAGATAAGGCAAAAAAAATCATTAAGAAACTAGATAAGATGTATTCGGATGATTAGAATGATTATTTAAAAAATTTGTTCAATCAATTCCTTTCTTTTTTAGTATTATAATTGTTTTGTACTAAAATACTAAAAACAATTTGAGTTAAATTTGTTTTAACAATACGATTCTAATAATAAATTTCACTGTTGTTCGTATCACAATAAAGAAACTTAGTCATTATGATAAAAAATATTTTGGTAATTATTTTCATACTTTCAAGCACGATTACAGGGTCTTCCCAAGGATTGGAATTTTTTCACGGTACTTGGGAGGAGACATTAGATAAAGCAAAAGCAGAGAATAAGATTATATTTGTTGATTCTTATACTACTTGGTGTGGACCTTGCAGAAGGATGCAAAAAAATATTTTTCCATTGAAACAAGCGGGAGATGTATATAATAAACATTTTATAAATGTCAAAATGAATATGGAAACACAGGAAGGAATGAAGTTTGGCATGACTTATCCCGTAGGTGCTTATCCAACGTTGTATTTTATCGATCCTGACGGTAAGGTGGTTTTAAAGAAAGTTGGTGGTCAACATTTGGACGGATTCTTAGAATTGGCCAAAAAAGCATTGAAATCCTATGATCAATCTCCGGATTTAGCTGTGGAATGGGAGAAAGGAAATAGAAATTACAATTTTGTTTTGAAATATATCAAAGCATTGAGCAATGCGGGTAAACCTACCAATAAAGTAGCATTGCAATACTTGAAAGAGAAAAAAAACCTCGATAAGGATAGAAAAGCCGTTTTGCTGTTTGAAGCCACAAATGAATGCGACTCCAAGCTGTTTGAAATGATGACGGAAAAGAAATACCTCAAACTTATAAAACAGATATACTCGGAAAGAGAAATAGCGGAAAAAATCTATAATGCTTGTTGGAAAACTTTTGAAAAATCATTGGAATACGAGGTTGAAGAGTTGGGAGATGAGGCAAAAAAGAAAATGAAAAAATACAATAAAAAGCAGTACAAAGAATTTGTAAAAAAAATAGATTTGGTGAAAGCTGAAAATGAAAACGATATTGATAAATATATAAAAGCTGCAAAAAAATACTTCAAAACTTTATCGGATTCTAGTGGAAAATTGAGTTTTGTAGATTCAATTTCAAAAAAGTTCAAGGGAAGTGATAAGATAAAATCCCTGGTGGAAGAATTGGCAGAAAAGACTTTTTTGAAGGATAAAACCCCTAAAACTTACCAAAACTATATCAAGATATTGATCAACCACGATAAAAAATCTCTGGCGATAAAACACTTGGGAAAAGCGATAAAAATGGCTGAAGATATGAAAGATGATAACACACTTAGAACCCTTAAAAGATATGAAAGGTATCTGCAAAAAGCAAAGTAAATACGGTGATTTTCAATGAATAGGTACTACAAATACAAATACAACAAAAAGAATTTAACGGGAGTAGCGGTTTCATTGTTATTGGCTATTTTTTTTGTGTTCATTGCCTTTATTACTGCACAAACCCGAAAACAGTTTATTTTGATAGTGATAAGCACCTTGTCTTTGATTGCTTTGGGGTATTATTATCTAAGTTATCTACCTGTCCGGAGATGGAAAGAAGTAATAAATACACCATTTCCTGAAAAATGGAAAGAAATTTTGCTAAAGAATATTGATTTTTATAGAGAACTATCTGATGAAGAAAAAGAGTATTTTGAAAAAAGAATACAATATTTTCTAAAAACAAAAAAAATAACCGGAGTTGGTACGGATGTAGATGATAAATTAAAACTTTTAATAGCAGTTAGTGCAATTATGCCGGTTTTTGCTTTTCCTGAATTTGAATATACCAATATTGATGAAATCCTTGTATATCCGGAATCTTTTGATGAAGAATATAATAGTGGGAATGAAAAAAGAATACTCGGCATGGTAGGAGATGGAGCGATGAACAGAATGATGATTTTATCAAAAAAAGATATCCTTTCTTCATTTTCAGGGAAAAGAACTACTGAAAATGTGGCTCTGCATGAATTTGTACATCTAATAGATAAAATGGACGGAGCAGTTGATGGTATTCCCGGAATATTGATAAATAAAGCATATACACTTCCTTGGTTGAAGGAGTTGAAAAAAGAAATATCAAAAATAAAACACAGAAAATCGGATATTAATCCTTATGGTATGACAAATAAGTCAGAATTTTTAGCGGTTGCGAGCGAATACTTTTTTATGTCTCCTGTAAAATTTAAAAAAAATCATCCTGAACTTTATAAATACTTTTCAAAGATTTATCGTAAAAAAGTCGTTGGTTAAGAGATCTATTTTTGTATATTTGGCAATAATTAAACTATGAGTAGATTGAAGTATATATTGTGTACTGTATCCTTACTGTTCATTTTGAGCTGTGAATCTGCTATTGATAATACTGCTCTGGTTGAAAAAGAAGTGAATAGGAAGATACATTCCTTAATACAAAACAAGATGGAAAAATGCAGAAATAATGCTTTGGAAGATGCGGAAGTATATGTTGACTCTATTATCACTGATATTACACAAAATTCGATAAACAAAGATATTGATTTCCCGGAAAAACCCGTAAAAAAAGATACTGACAGTTTAAGTTTTAATATTAAAATAGATTCCATTAATCTGGATAAAGTATTAGATAGCCTTAAAATAGTACGAGATACAACTACAGAAAATGACTAAAAAAATAAGCCTCATAGAAGCCTTAATTCCAATTGTGTTTTTAGTGATTTTGCTCGCTTTTAATGTACAAGCTATCTATGGTGATGATGCATTATCCGGTTCCAATCAGTTTGCCTTGTTATTAGGAGCATCTGTCGCTACATTGATCGGTTTTAAGAATAAGATTAAGTTTGATGATATGATGGAAGCTGTTTCCAAGAATATCAAATCAACAAGTGGCGCTATACTAATACTTCTTTTTGTTGGTGGTTTGTCCGGTACGTGGTTATTGAGCGGCATTATTCCAACGATGATTTATTATGGTTTGCAGATATTAAATGCTAAAATATTTTTAGTCGCCTCGGTAATTATCGCTTCGATAATTTCGCTTGCTACCGGTAGTTCGTGGAGTACATCTGCAACGGTAGGGATTGCTTTGATAGGTATTGGCAAGGCTTTGGGGATAAACGAAGGGATGATAGCAGGAGCAGTTATTTCCGGAGCGTATTTTGGTGATAAGATTTCCCCTTTGTCAGATACTACCAATTTGGCCTCGGCAGTAGCCGGAGTCAATTTGTTTACACATATTAGATATATGTTGAAGACGACAATTCCCTCGATATCATTAACTTTGATTTTGTTTACAATATTGGGATTTTTTCAGGGTTCGAAAGGAGATTCTGTCAATGTTGATTCATTGTTATTGTCTATCAAAGAGTCATTCGTGATAAGTCCGTTATTGCTTATTGTGCCGGCAATTGTTATCATTTTGATAATAAAGAAAACAGAACCCTTAATTGCTTTAATGATTGGAACACTACTTGGGGGATTGTTTGCTATTATTTTCCAACCGGATTTGATTGCAGGTTTTGCAGGTGTCGAAAGCATTGATTTTAATTCTGCTTATAAAGTAGTGATGAATTCTATTACCAAAGATACCGTGATCCAAACTTCAAATGCAAAACTCAATGATTTATTCACTTCGGGTGGAATGGCGGGAATGCTTGGTACTATTTGGCTGATTATTACAGCTATGGTATTTGGAGGTATTATGGAGGCAATAGGTGCATTGAATGCCATAAGTACTGCATTGCTTAGGATTGCCAAAGGAGATTTTGGTGTGTTCGCTAGTACTGTCACAACCTGCATTTTTTTTAACGGTACAGTCTCAGACCAATATTTGGCCATTGTTGTTCCCGGTAAAATGTATAAAAAGGCATTTGATGACAAAGGGTTAGCACCAGAAAATCTCAGCAGAACACTTGAAGACTCCGGAACCGTAACATCTGTTTTATTCCCTTGGAATACGGGTGGAGCTTATAATTCGAGAGTGCTTACAGTAGATACATTCAGTTATTTGCCCTTTGCTTTTTTTAATTTGCTCAGTCCTTTTATGACACTATTTTTTGCATATTTCAAAATAAAGATAAAAAAGGTGAAAAATAAGTAGTGTCTGCCCGAAAATAGACAATTATTTATTATTCAAGGATACTGCTTTTTTACTTTCTATTTTCTTTTTGGAGTAATATTTATTTAAGAATTTTACAATTGAATATCCAACTTCCAATCCTAGATTACAAGGTACAGCATTTCCTATTTGTTTATATTGTTGTGAGACAGATCCTTTGAATTTCCAAGTATCCGGAAATGTTTGAATTCTTGCATATTCTCTGACTGTAAATGGTCTTGTTTCATCGGGGTGGCATCTTTCTGTTTGTTTTTGTGCAGGACTGCAGGTTAGGGTTAAGCTTGGTTCATCCCAGCCTATTCTTCGAGCCATTCCGGTTTTTCCGCCTCCTAAATAAAAACTTTTTCCCATATATTCCTTTTGTAATTCTAAAGGCAAATTTCTCCAATATCCTTTAGGTGGAATAAGATCCAAAACTTTCTTTTTGCTTTCCGGGTATTTAGTTCCTTCCGATTTTGGCACATCACAATCATAAAGTTCTCCTTTCTTAAGAGCATCTTCTAAATTATATATTTTAGTATGAGGTTTGGGGTATTCAAAATCAATATTCACATCTTTTCTTATTCCTACCAAAAACAACCTTTCTCTTTTTTGTGGTACTCTAAAATGAATAGCCTTAAGAACTTTAACAGGAACAACTCTGTATCCTATTTCATCCAAAATTGATACCATTCCTCTTAAGGTTTTTCCTTTATCGTGCGAAATTAATCCTTTCACATTCTCACCAATACAAATTAATGGCTTGACCTCGTTTACAACTCTGGCAAATTCGTAATTCACTGATTAATTTTTGAATTCTCATGCCAAAAGAAGTTGTAATTGACTGTCCTAAAATACGAGGTAAAACAAGAGCTTCTGCTATACTTCTCGAACTATCATTTCCTTTTAAAAAATTGGCTAAATACTTGTAGAGAAATGGATTTATATTATAATTTGATAGTTTCTTTGCTTTTTTACAAGCGGTGTTTATATGAGATTCTACAATTTCATTTCTAAAAAATTCTTTTGCTCTTATAAGTAATAGATTTTGTTTTTTAGAATCCATGGTTCAAAAATATATAATTAATGCCTAATATAAAAATTTCAGAAGCAGTCTTCTTGAAAATAAATTAGATTTTTAAATATCAGGGACAATAAAAGAGGCTATCTATATTGAAATAGACAGCCTCTAAATTTTAAAGATTTCTGTTTAAACAGAAGAAATTTATTTTATTATAACTATTTTCTTTGAATAAACTTTTTCGTTATTATATATTTCCACAAAATAACTTCCTTTGTTTAAGTTTGATAAAGAAAGTGTTTTTTTGTCTTCATTCATTTCACTTCTCAACACAACCTTACCACTTGTATTATATATACTGATTTTAGCACCTTTTTCAGCATTAATAGTGATGTAATCCTTTGTTGGATTAGGATAAATGTTGATATCTGCAGGATTACCTATTGTAGTAGTACCTGTTGTGATTTCAACTTCAGCTTCAGCAGCATTTAGTATTTTTCCCGTTGTATTGTCCAATAGTAAGACAGCTACTCTGATATTTTCTTCATCATATTTAGCAGGTAATTTTGAAACGAAATTATACTCATTTTTTTCATTGTATTTTAGAGTAGAAGGAACACTACCTTCAACACCATCCCAACCACCTACTAAATATCTACCTACGTGATTATATACCATCTTATCTGCCGGTATAGGGTTGCCCAATTTACTCCAGTCTATTCCTTCCCAATCTTTAATTGTTATTCCATTTGAAGCATAATAGTTAGCTTGATTATACCCATCTTCTGAGCCTGTAACTCCATCTTCGATTACTACCATAGATAGACGATAACTGGTATTATTGAGGTCAAGAGCAGCAATAGCAGACGCATCTACATAGATATTTCTCGTATCTGTATCAAATGTTGCTTTGTATATTTCTACTTTTGCAAGAGGCACTTCGTCTTTGATTTCTTGATAAGTATCTTCAAACTCTGACGGATCTGCTATCAAATCCCTGTTAATAACACCGCTTGGATACCCAGACACCATTGAGGATATATTGCCGTCATATTCTTCATTTGCCATAGGATCACCATTGTGAACTGCGATTCCAATCCATTTATCGGATGAATAATTATGTTCCATATCTTTTAATCCCACATGTCCTCTTACGCACCATCCGCACCAAGTACCAGTTGCTTCTTCTCCTACTACTACTTTAGTGAAGACTTCATTTACTACCATGAAAGTTTTAGTTAATTCATTGTCATCCTTGTTTTCATCATCATTACCGTTTGGCTTGGAAATACTGACTAATACCTTGTGGCTACCTGTGGTCGCATCGTATGGTGTACCGTGTTTAAAACTATAAGTTTCTCCGGGATTTATTGACAATCCGGATACATGATATGACACTTTAGAGCCTCCGTCTATAGTATAGTCGATATCAAATTCATTTAATACATTTACATTACTCAAATTTCTTATAGTTCCAACGATATCGATATTTCCTATGGCATATCCTTCTTTCATATCAATAGATTCGAACTTTATATCGTTTTGGACTTCTTTGTAATTATCAAATACTCCTCTCAAATAATATGTGTTAGTATATCCTATGGAACCCAAATCATTCCATTTATTACCAAAATATGCCCAAGCTGAATGGGGAACAAAAGGCGTGGATGTTGTAGCGAGATTAATAATATTTTCTCCTTCAACTAAGCCGATATAATACTTCCCGGGAGCTAACACCACGGCAGGAAAGATATCTGCACTATACATTGTATCCTCTACAATTTTGATTGGTAAACTTTTACCTATTTCGTTACCGGGTTGACCATTTTCAAATGATCTTACTTTTATAGAAATTGTATTTCCTACTGTTGCGCCTGTACCTAATGCAAATTGGACTGAGGTCAATGTGTCTTGTTTAGTAATTGTAAAAATATTACCAAGTTCACCATCTGCACTACCAATTCCAATATGTCCATTAATGTCACCGTTATCTCTCGCAAGTACATTATCAACATTTATAGTTTTTTCCACAGGTTTAACATTAGGGGCGACGTCTTTTGCATAATTATTGCTAAAGGTGAATTTAACATCACTTTTTTCCGTAGCAGTAAACTCAGCAAAACTAAAATCTTTGGTATCATATGTATTTATAGGGAAATCTATAATTGTACTATCAATATATCCATTATCAGCTTTTGCAAAAAATGCAATAGTGTCAGTTAGGGTATTACCATTATTGAAAATTTGAGCAGTAGGAACAAAAGTTGCTTGCTCTAAAGGTATTTGATAATATTCAGCAATAAATCCGGTTAATGATGTCTTTAACTCGGCTGTTTCTGGTAAAGGTTTTACTTTAACAGTACCTGTAAATTCATGTATTGTTCCCTTGTATTGGTCACCGGATACACTATATGGAATTTCCATATCACCAACAAAATCGGTATCAACAGTAACGTTTACAAAAAAGGAATAAGTGCCCGGTGCAGCAATTCCTCCGTAAGTATTGTCATTGTCTCCCCATGTAACCTTTTGTCCGTTTATAACGAGTTCTTCAGGAGTTGTTTGACTGCTTGCTCCCGGAAATGGATTTGTTCCTGAATTAGGCTTTACTCCTTGAGGAAATGTCATTACAATCTGATCAGCATATTCTTCATCAGGAGAATTTACATTTAATGTAAATAACAAATCTACAGTTTGCCCTTTGATGTAATAATTGCTTGATTCGATAGAACCACTAATATCCAATACTCCTTTGGATTGAATATCACCTTTGTCATTGACTCGCTTTTGAGAAGTCAGGATGGATTGGCCAAAACTACTGCTAATAAAGGCCAATAGAATAAAAATTGTTGAAATCTGTTTCATGTTTCATGTTTTAAAATTAATAAAAAAATATCGTTATAGTTATTTGAAATTATATAAGAATGAAAGAGATTTCAACAAGCTAATATTCAAAAAATATCATTGAAAACTCCAACAGTTCAATATTAAAAGAAAGTGATTTTACAGTAATGACGCCAAAGGTATTATTATTTTTTAAATACACAAAATACGTAGCAGAAAAATATTAATTTTAACTTATTAATTACTAAAAGGAATCATAAGACAAAGGTTAAAAAAATAAAATAATGAGCTATCGAAATCCGTTGATTGAACATGAAACCAATTTTACTCATATTATTGTTTTTTTTTAGTTTTCAGTTTTATGCTCAGGATAAAACATCCAAGCCAAAGGTAGCACTTGTATTAAGTGGTGGTACTGCTAAAGGTTTAGCACATATAGGTGTTTTGAAAGTACTTGAGGAGCAGGGCATAAGACCTGATTTGATTATTGGGACAAGCATGGGAAGCATTATTGGTGGTCTTTATGCAATAGGGTATTCAGCTGATGAAATAGAACAAATCACTTCGAAAACAGATTGGTTTAAATATCTTTCTAATGATATGGATCTGAGAAATCTGAATATTGAAGAGAAAGATGATTTTGATGAATATGTTTATAATTTTCCAATCGAAAAAAAGAAACCTTCACTTGGGAAAGGGGTGATTTATGGGCATGAACTTGAATTATACTTGAATAGAATCACTTTTCCTGCATATAAATATTCAAATTTCGATGAATTTCCAATAAAATTTCGTGCAATAGCAACCGATGTATTACACAATGAAATTTATGTTTTCAAAGAAGGCTCTTTGGCGCTGGCGCTCAGAGCCAGCATGTCTATTCCAAGTTTATTTGAACCGATTAGATATAAGGGAAAAGTCCTTGTTGATGGGGGAATACTCGATAATTTCGGTGTTGATATCGCTTTAAAGGAAGGAGCTGATATAATTATCGGTTCTAATGTCGAAAGGATTTCAAAAAGTGAAAATGATTTTGATACATATAAAAACCTTTTTGCTCAATTGATGATGCTTCATTCCAAGCAAAAATATAAATTGTACAAAGATAGTGTCGATGTATTGATTGAACCTCCTGTGATTGAAATGGGAGCAAAGTTTGATAAAGCACAAAAAATTATTGATATTGGATATAAAACCGCCTTGAATCACCTTGAAAAATTAAAAAAAATAGCCCAAAGAGTCAAAAATACCAATGTCAAAAAAGAATATACGATACATGAAAAATATTTTCCTATAAGTCAAATAGCTATAAGAGGAATAAATGACCTATCTTACAAATATAGTATATACAATAGATTGCGCAAAAGCATAGGTTTAATAGCAAGCTATTCTGCTATCGAGAAAGAGATTACTGATCTATACAGGAGTGGACAATTTTCTTATATTAAGTATTATTTGGAAAAAATAGGAGATAATGAATACAAACTTTTATTTGACTTTGCTCCAAAAGCAAAAACCAATTTGCAATTGGGTGTGCATTACTCAGAACAAGTTGACTTGGGTGTAATAGCCGGCATTGAATCCAGAAATACACTTTCACCAAATACAAAATTTAAAATTAAGGCGAGAATATCAAAATATCCGGGAGTCGATCAATATTTTGCTAAATATTTCAAAACAACTAAGTATGGGTTTGGAGTAAAACAGTTTTTTAATTATACTTTAGATAAAATTTCAATATACGAAGATCAAGAAAAGTTAACAGATTATAGTCGTCATAGTTTTGATATCGGAATGAAAGCTATCTGGATTACAGGACAAAATTCAATTTTGGAATCAGGATACAAATTTCAAAAAAGGTATTTCAAAAGCTTGTTTAAGACAAATTATCAAAACATTAGAAATGCTGAAATTAATAGGAATACTATTTTTTTATCTTATTATTTTAATAGCTTGGATGATAAATACTTTTCTGAAAGAGGAGTTATTTTAAAAACTCAAATCGGATATAATTTTTCTACAAAATTTGATGATAAATTCTCAAAAGAAAAAGCGTTTATTAATGGTGATTGTGGTAAAATTGACCTTCGTCTTGCTAAATATCTATCATTAAACGAACATTGGGTAGTTGAAACCAAAGTAACCGCTGAATATAATATAATTGATGATAGTTCAAAATTTGTGTTTTTTGATAAAGTATTAGGAGGAGCTTATTCTGACAATAATTATCAAATTGCTTTTTGGGGAATGCCAAATAGCTATATTGTCCCCACAAATTATACAATAGCCTCGTTAGGATTGAGGTATAAAATAGGTGAAAGAATATATCTTAAGTCCGTAATTAACGCCGGAATCGTAAACTTGGATGAATACTACTTTGGTGGTGGACTTTCATTTTCATTCAAATCACCAATAGGACCTCTAAGCATAGGTATAACAAAATCATTGCAATACAACACTCCCCAATTCCATATAAGTATGGGAAGTTTCAGATAAGAAAAAAGCCCGCAGTAACCGGAACAATATTACGTATTCCATAACTGCCACAAAATAAGCAATCAAATATTTTGAGTGCATTATTTTTTAGAGTTCTTTACTTTAATTATTAGCCATATTGCAATAATAGTTGGTAAAAGAACTAGAACTGCCACCATAAAAACTAACAACTTATCCGCTTGAGCCCAGTCAATTAGATTTATCATAATCTTCGTTTTTTAGTTTTGTTTAATTGTCAATATTGGCACTAAATTAGTATTTGATTTCGTAAAAACCAAATTATAATATATTTTTTTGATTTAATTATAAAATGAAATAAACTTAACGACTCAAAAGTTAATAAGATTAACCTGAAAAATTTGATTGTTTTTGATAAATACCCTAATAAAAAATGCAATGAATAGTAATTTATATTGCTTATAAATTAAAAGCGGGGCAATTTCTTTCAATTATTGAATTATCTTATTCTTTATTATGATATTTAAAATCATAGGTCAGTATAATATTGATACAAAACCTATAACACATAAATAATAATATTAATATTAAAAATCGTAATGTGTAAATATTTTATCGCATATATACTAAACCAAAAATAAAAGACCAAAATGTCTTTTAAAATTTTAAGGTTTTATTTTTTTTAATATTTAACAATAAAAATCCATAGCAAAATATTTGTTCAATATCATTATTGGTATTAATTTAGCCGAACTGAAAAAATATTTAAATTAATTATTAAGCTAAACTAAATTAAATGTTATGATTGCATTGACTAAACGATTTTTAGTGGCTTTTCTTTCTTTGATTTTGTTTGCAACGGGCATGAACGCGCAGCAAACTCTCGATGAAGTAAAAAAAGCCAGAGGTCTTAACGACAACGATATTCTCGCAGCTGTTAAGACATTTATGCCCAGAGGAGGGCGTGACGAGTACTTTGGATTCGCCGGAACAGGTAATTCAGGTACCATGATTGTGTATGGAATACCTTCCATGCGTATTTACAAGTATGTGGGTGTATTTTCACCTGAACCATGGCAAGGATATGGTTTTGATGATGAAAGTATGCTGATGTTGAAAAAAGGGTCACTTGATGACAGAATTGCAAAATACGGGGATATGAGATTTCCTGCATTTTCTGAAGCCGGAGGAAAATACAACGGCAAATACCTGTTTTATTCCGATGGAGCAAATTCAAGGATTGCACTATTAGGTCTTGATGATTTTGAGACAAAGCAAATTCTTGCACATCCACTATTTCACAGTTGTTATGCTGGAGTTGCTGTTGACCAAAATACTGATTATGTAGTTCAGTCCAGTCAATATCCTGCTCCTTGGGATTTGAAATCTACAGATGTTAAGGATTTTAAATCAGGCGTTACGTTTTGGAAATTTGAGGATGCTGAACATGGAAAAGAGGGACACCATATCGGTCGTATGATTAAAGAAAAATCATTTACAGTCGAATTGCCTACTTATGAATTAGGGTATTTTGATACCGGTAGAAATGGAAGTGATGGTTATGTATATGGTATTGCTAAAAAAGATGGTAAAACATTTATATATGCAATTAATTACAAAGCATTGGCCGGAAAAGCAGATGGCAGCAAAAATTCAATGGCAACTGTTTCAACTAAAGCAGCTAGTGGTAATGTTGCATATATTCCTGTTAATGGAGCAACTAAGATAAAAGTTACTCCTGACGGTAAATATGCTATTGTAGTTGCAGATGAAGCTGTAGTTTTAGATTTGTCTAAGGTTAATGGTGCGGTCAAAAATGGAAATATTGATTTGGCATCAGTAAAGAAATCTTCATTTAAAGTAGGAAGCGGAGTAAAAGATGTTGCATTTGAAATGAGAGATAATGTTGCTTATTTTTCTGCTTTTAATGACAAGAAAGTTTATAAATTTGACTATGCTTCAGGTAAGAAATTGGGTGAGATTTCATTGACATTCGGACCAAGTGAATTGATGGTTCCACAGGGATTATCTGCCGATCCACATTCAAATTATTTAATAGCTGTTGATAAGGAAGGTATTTACAAAACAAGGCATAGTGTTGGTCCTGTAAGACCTTCATACCAACATTTGATCGATATTTCAGGTGATAAAATGGTTGATATATACACAATGTCTTTACCTCAAGCAAATGTATATGGAAATGTTGGTATTAAGAGAACAACAATTAAACCTATTATTAGATACCCACTCGGAACAAATACCCGTACCGGAGAAATCTCCGCATTTAGAACAGTGGCAGGACAAGAAAAAATAGAAAGAGATCCTAAAACTCATAGGGTACACGTGTTCGGTACACTTATCCGTTCTCATATTACTCCGGAAATTGTTGAAGTTAATGAAGGAGACATAGTTACATTCCACCTTACAAACTTGGAGAGAGCGGAAGACGAAACTCACGGATTTACTGTGGATACATATGGTAAACACGGTAGTTTTGAGCCCGGTAAAACAGCATCTTTGACATTTGTTGCTGATAGACCCGGAGTATTTCCTTACTATTGTACAGAATTCTGTTCTGCTCTTCACCTTGAGATGGAAGGAATACTTCTTATCAAACCTAAGAATTACAAAGGACCGACTACGGGAGCTGAAGTTAAGTTGACCAAAGAGGAATTAGCTGAATATAAGAAAAATTATGAAGATAAACTTGTTGTCATCAAGCAAACACAAGACATCATCAATGGTGTTGTGGAATGGTTGAAGAAAAATAATTTCTCCAAATATCCTTATGTTGCTGCATTGGTTGATGATGCATTTGATCAATTGAAGAAAGCTGAGACCGCAAAAGCTAATCATGAAAAATATGCTAAAGAAGGAAAATGGAGAGACGCTTTCTTATGGGCTGAACAATATTGGCAATATCAAGTTAAGACAGCTGATGTTGGTTTGAGAGCTAAGAAGCTATTAGCTGAGAAAATTGGAGTAGATCAATAATAATATTAGATAAAAATTATAAAAATTATAATTATGAAAAATTTTAGTTTAAAAACAATGATCATCCTTTTCGGAATGACTCTGATTTTTGCGAGTTGTGGTGATAAGGGTGGTAAAAAAGGAGCTACAACCGGTTCGGGAGAATTTGGTGCTCCAAGAGGCAACGAGTCTTTTGCTGATGTTGTTAAGCGTAGAGACTTGAATGCCGATGATGTGCTGGCTGCTGCCAAAACATATACACCGGACAAAATTAGCGATGAATATATCGCACTTAACTCAGGAGGACAAGCAGGTAGTTTGCCAACTTATATGGTCCCTTCAATGAGGCTCGTCAGGTATCCTGTTAATGCTGCCAGACAACCATATAACGGTTTTGGATACAGTAAAGAATCAATGGAAAGGATGAAAACCGGTTTTATTGATGGAGCAGAAATACTTTGGGGTGATACTCACCATCCGGGTTATTCAGAAACCAATGGCGTATATAATGGTAAATGGGCTGCTATCAATGATAAGGCTAACCCAAGAGTTTATATTTATAGTTTGAAAGACTGGGAATTGAAGCAAACGGTAATGAATCCGATATTTAGAAATGAACACGGAGGTGCTTTCTTTACACCTAATTCAGAGTATATCATGGAAGCATGCCAATATCCTGCTCCTTATGATCATAAATATCACCCGCTTTCTGAAGAAAACTTTAAAAAGATTTGGAGAGGTGGTTTGACATATTGGAAATTTGATGTTGAGAAAGGTCAAATAGATATGTCCAAATCATTTGATTTTGAATTACCTCCTTATACTCAAGACTTAAGTGATGCAGGTAAAAAGGCAAGTTACGGTTGGGGGTTCACAAACTCTTTCTGTTCTGAAATGTATTACGGTGGAATTGAGAGCGGAAGACCTCCTTTTGAAGCGGGATGTTCATCCAGGGATGTTGATTATCTTCATATTACTAATTGGAAAAAAGCAGAAGAGCTATTTAAAGCCGGAAAGATTGGTAGAAAAGTAATCAGAGGAATGCATGTCATTACTATCGAAGAATCTAAAAAATATGGATTACTTTATCTTGTTCCTGAGCCAAAATCACCTCACGGTGTTGATGTAAACCCAACAGGAGAATACATCATTGTTGCAGGTAAACTTGACAGTCACGCATGGGTGTATTCATTTGAGAAGATTAAGAAAGCTATTGAGGAAAAGAATTTCTCAGGTACAGATAAATTTGGAATTCCCGTAATCAAACTTGAGGACGCTCTTCACAAAAGTGTAGAAGTTGGTCTTGGACCATTGCACAACCAATATGATAAAACTCCGGGAGTAGTTTATACATCTATATATGTAGATTCAAGAATCACAAAGTGGAATTATATCGAAGGTAAAGTTTTAGGTTTTGTTCCTTCTCACTACAATGTAGGACACTTGGTAGCTGCACATGGTGACTCAAGAGAACCACATGGTAAATATCTGATTTCTTTGGATAAATTATCAATTGATAGATTTAATCCGGTTGGACCTCTTCACCCACAAAATCACCAATTGATTGATATCTCAGGTGATAAGATGAAAGTGATTTATGATATGCCTCTACCATTAGGAGAGCCTCACTATACTTCTTTGATTAACTTCAATTTCTTTAAAGATATTGATGTATATCCTGTGGGAACAAATATCTATAAATATACCGGTGCGAGTACTGACTATAAATCACCATATGCTACAACGGCAGGAGGAGAAAAAGTTGAGACAAAAGGCAATACGGTTCATGTTTATGCAACAATAAATAATGGTAAAGTTACACCCGGAAATATTAAAGTGACTCAAGGTCAAGATGTAGAAATACATATAACAAACCTTGGTCAGTCAAAATTGGATCACTATGTATATGAGGTTGCTCTTTATGATCAGATGTACAGATGGAGACCTGGAGAGACTGCTACTATAGCATTCAAAGCGGAAAAAGCCGGAGCCTATCCATTATTGCTTGATAAAATACACAGCCCTGAAGGAAGAAGTTTAGTTGGCTACCTTACAGTAGAGCCAAATGCAAAGGCTGAAAATGCTAAATTATTGGCGTACTCAAAGAGAATCCAGTGGGATAACTTGATGCAAGCATTTAAACCGTCTGCAATAGAGTTGAAAAACTTAATGACCGGAGAACTTGAATTCTTGAACTACGGATGTAACGCTTGCCATAAATTTGGTGAAGACTTTAATGGTCCTGACTTATTGATGGTTGATAAACGTAGATCCGATAAATGGCTTGAAGAATGGATTTTGGATCCGGATTCACATTTCAAAGATGCAGATGTACAAGCATTGTACAAAAGATTTAAGCTAAAAATGCCTAATCAGAATGTATCAAAAGATGACGTTAAGAAAATTATCGAGTACATGAAAGCTAAGTCTAAAAAAGCCATGGAAGGATAAAATAAATTGATTTTCATAACAAATTAATTTGAGGGGTGGATTTATTCACCCCTTTTTTATATAAATTTGTTAATTTTTTAACAAAAAAATGAAAAGTGTTTTAACTTTGCACCTCGCGATGAGTAATATCTATATCGTATATTTATCAATTTTTAAAAATTTAAAACTAAACAGATGAAAAAAATCTTATTATCCCTAACAATGGTTGCTTTTTTCGGTTTGCTTATGACAAGTTGTGGTGGTGACAAAAAAGCGTCAAAAACAAACGAAACTAAAGCAGAAGTAAAAAAAGAAACAACTAAAGCAGAAGCAAAAACAGCTTCAGTTGATGTTTCTAAAATGAAAGCAAATTTAGAAAACGGAAAAAAAGTTTACAGTAAAGCTTGTATCGCTTGTCACTTTACAGGAGTAAGTGGAGCACCTGCATTGAAAGCAGACAAATACAATAAAGAAGATTGGCAAAAAAGAGCGGATAAAGGTATGGCTACTTTGTTAGAGCACTCAATCAAAGGTTTTAATAATAACTTGATGCCTCCTAAAGGTACTTGTATGGACTGTAGTGAACAAGATTTGTTCGATGCTATTTCATATATGTACAATGAAGCTAAAGCAACAATAAAATAAATTTCTTTAGTATTAAGAAATATGCCAAAGTGGTTTTGGTATCACTTTAAAAAGGTATTCTTTCGTCTTCGAAAGAATACTTTTTTTTATTTCCTGTTTTGATTTGCTGGGAAAGTGAAATTAGCTTCGTTTACCCCCCATTTCATACGGAGCTATTCATATTAAACCACTATCATGGTTTTCTTGCTCATATAAACCAACCATTTTATAATAATATTTTTAGGTTAGTATAAAAATTTTTTGGTATAAAATTACCTGTTTCGGCTAAACATGACTAACTTTGCATTCTCTAATAATAATCTGATAATTAATTGGTTTAGTTAATGTTGTTAACAGCCTGTTGATAAGATAAATTATTGAGTTTGTATTGTTAAGAATTAGTCATTTTATAAAATAAAAAATCATGAAAAAATATCAACTTTTTGCAGGTCTCGCTATAGTGTTAATTATCCTCACTTTTCTAAGTCCTGTATGGTGGGTTGCGCTACAAAGCCGTCAATATCCAAAAGCTATGTATCCTCAAGGAATTAGAATCATATTCAAATACGATGGGGTATATAATGGATGTGAGGGTGTGAGAGAAAGAGAAGAATTGGCTATGAATGTCGGTTCGGATTGCTTGTTGGAAATGAATAAAATCAATCACTTTATCGGTATGTATCCGATAGTACAAGGAACTAATGATAAGGATGAAATTGGAAAACATGTACCATATCCTGTATATGCCGGAGAATCAATTCCGGAAAATGAGATTCCAAAGCCTCTGAAACTTCTTGATCAGATATTGAGAAATTCTGTATATTTCTTCGCACTGATGATTCTTCTTATGATATACTTTATAGCAACTCCAAGGAAGCTAAATGCTTGGGCAGCTTATGTCGGCGGACTTATACCTGTATATTTTTTAGCATTATATATCTACTTTTTGTATTGGTACGGACACCATTTAGGATTGCATGGTGGAGGTGCATTCGAAGGGATAAAGGAATTTATGCCAACTGTTTTTGGTGAAGGTAAAGTTGCACAATTTACAACTGAATCTTATCCTGCATATGGATTTGGATTGGCTGTTTTAACTTTACTAGTTGTAATTTTCTCTGTTTTATTGAAGAAGAAAGAGTTAAAATCTGCGTAGAGATTTTAGTGGAATTACGTACTTAAGAATAGGTACTAC
>JALVEE010000288.1 GCA_027008645.1 Saprospiraceae bacterium | reverse complement strand
ACACAATCTTTTTTTTTAATTACTTGTACTAAGTACTCAATAGGTGTATTTATGGAATTCTAAATAAGTTAAAAATAAGGTTGAGAACAAACAAATAGTTTTCTTTTATTGATTTATTTAATACCTTTGAGTCCTTTATTAATGAAGATGTGAAATGAAATTTATAAAACTAATATTATTATCATTGTTCCCCTTTTTGCTTTTTGGTCAAGTAGAGCAATCCGGATTGTCTTCCAAGATGGTCGAGCCGTCAATAAAAGACACATTGGATTTACAAAAATTGATAGATAAAGCTTTACCGGGTGATACTATTAAACTTAAAGCTGCTATTTATAAAGGAGGAGTTACCGTAAGGATGAGTAGCATTGTTATTGACGGACAAAACCATGCGATTGTCGATGGAAATGGACGCGGAAGCGTTATCAAGATTAGGGCTAATAGTGTATATATCAAAAATATGATTATTCAAAATTCAGGAGGCCTTCACGATCATGTTGATGCAGGAATATCCCTTGCGGATAGTGCCCAAAATAATATTATTGAAAATTGCAGAATTAGAGAATGCCTTTTTGGAATCGATGTAATGCAGTCATTTCATAATAAGATTATACATTGTGAAATATCATCATTTATGAAAAGAGAGACAGCATTGAAAGGAGATGCGATAAGGTTTTGGTATTCTAAAAATAATATTGTTCAGTACAATTATTGGCATAATGCCAGAGATATGGTAGTCTGGTATTCATCTGAGAATCTATTCCAGTTCAATAAGTCTGTCGGCAATAGATACGCAATTCATTTTATGTATTCACATAATAATAGAATACAGAATAGTTATTTTACAGGAAATTCTGTTGGAGTATTTCTAATGTATAGCCAAAAGACGATAATGACAGGAAATACCGTGGCAAATTGTAAAGGACCAAGTGGAATGTGTCTTGGTATGAAAGAAACTTCTTCCAATCAAATCTTGAATAATAAATTTATTTATTCAGCTGAAGGAATTCATTTTGATGTTTCTCCATACGTTTTGACTGAAACTAACACTATACAAGACAATGAAATAGCATTTTGCAATATTGGAATGAAGTTTCACAATAAGCAAGAAGGCAATTTAATCAGATACAATTATTTTCATAACAATCTGCTTCAAGTATTTTCAGAAGTAGGTACAGCGAATCTAAATACTTGGGAATACAATTATTGGGATGACTATGAGGGATTTGATAGGGATGGTGATAATATTGGTGATAACCCTTATGTTTTGCTTTCATATACGGAACATATATGGAATTTTGATGAGAATCTGAGGTTTTTTTATGGTGCACCGATACTTTCTGTGCTTGATTTTTTAGAAAAGCTTGCTCCTTTTTCTAAACCAAAACTGGTTTTGAGGGATACAAAACCGATATATAACTGGAGAGAAGAAATGAAGAAAAGAAAAGAGAGTAATGATGAGTAGAGTCAATGAACAATCGTTTAAAGTTTGCCGGAATACAGTGGAAATCAGGCAAAGAAAATTGTGTAACCCATTGTTTAAGCTTCAAATATAAATTTAAACGAATTTTTTGTTATTGATAGTTAATAAATGATTATATTTGGCTTGTGACTGTTGTTAATATGATTAACCATAACTAAAGATTATGTCAAAAAATAAAACTGATATTGGTAGAAGGCAATTTTTCAAAACCGGAGCTATAGCCATAGGCTCTCTTGCGATAGTGGGAGCTGCTTCAAACTATTTGAAAGCCAATAAAAAAAACGATATCCCGGATACTAATATTTTGAGACCTCCGGGAGCAATTAATGAAGATATTTTTGTTTCTGAATGTATAAAATGTGGCTTATGCGTACAGATTTGCCCGATTCAAGCGATAAAACTTGCAGATATAGATGCAGGTTTGGATTATGGTACTCCTTATATCGAAGTAAGAAGTCAAGCCTGTGATTTTTCATGTGACTCACTTCAATGTGTTGAAACTTGTCCAACGGCTGTTTTGGATTTCCAACAATTTAAACGAGAGGGAGAAAAGGCAATTGAGAAATACGATAAGGAGATGGCAGGAAAACAAATGGATAAAAACTACAATCCTTTCAAGGTGCAGATTATTGCGATGAAAGAGCATGTAAAAATGGGAATAGCAAAACTCAATACCTCTACTTGCCTGGCATACCAAGGGAAAGGGTTTTCCGGATCAGTAAGAGATTCAGGATTTGATGGTGTGAATCGTTCTCCATATACAAAAGACCGTAAAGCTACACCGGTTGTTGATAAAAAGTACAGTAGTGACATTTGTGATATTTGTGTAAAAGAGTGCCCTATCGGGGAAAAAGCCATTGTAATGGAAGTACAATCCGATGGAACTAAAAAACCAAAAGTATTGGATGCCTGTACAGGATGTGGAGTATGCGTAATGGTTTGTCCAACGGAAGAACCAAGTATTATTATTGAACCTATTAAAGCCTAAAAGATATGTTTAATTTATTTGAAAACCCAAAAAATCTTCCTCCATTACCTGCAAAATCAAAAGAGGAAATGCCTCATAGTAAATTGGGGATAAAATACAAAGAATGGCACAATAATCATGAGAACAAGCACAAATGGAGAAATAAAAGATGGGCTGTATTGTTATTAATCAATGGCTTATTTATTTTGTCTTTTGCCCTCGATTTGTCGATGTTAGAAGGCTCTTTGAGCGGTTCCAGACTTATGGGATTTTATTTGATGGATCCGTACAATGCATTGCAAACGATAGGTATTTCATTGATTCAAGGTCACTTTCCCAATTTAACCATGAATTTTTGGATTGGTCTTGGTACTATAGTTCTTTTTTACTCCCTTGTGGGAGGACGAACTTTTTGTTCATGGATATGTCCTTATCATTTTATAGCTGAAAATCTTGAAAAGCTTCATGATTATTTGGTTAAAAAGAAAAAAATAAAAGAACATACTTATAATCAATCTTTGAGATATGTGTTTTGGGTAGGTTTTTTGATTTTAGCAATTGCAACTCAACAATTGGTGTTTGAAGACTTGAATTTTGTGGGTATTACATCAAGAGCGCTTATATATGGTCCGGGACTAATACTGATATGGATAATTGTAATAATGATTTTTGAAATTGTATATAGCAAAAGATTTTGGTGTAGATATGTTTGTCCGGTGGGCGCAACATACGGAATGATAGGTAAAGTTTCTCCTGTCTCTATTAAATTTGAGCTTGATAAGTGTGGATATTGCACAGATTGCCAAGATGTATGTTTAGTTCCTCACGAATTGTGGTTTGTAAAAAAAGGCGCTGCGACTAAAGAGGTACATTATACAGGTTCTGACTGTACCAGATGCGGACTTTGTGTAGATATTTGCGCAGGGGATGCCTTGAATTATACTATTAAAGGATTGGAGAAATTGACTTAAGATAAAAAGAATAAATGGAAGAAAAAGATAAAAACAAAAAGTCATTGATTTCGGCAAGAAATTTGGTAAAAACATTTAATAAAGTCAATGTTCTTAAAGGGTTGAATATTGACTTTAATGAGGGAGACAGGATCGCTTTAATCGGTCAAAATGGTGCGGGAAAGACTACATTGATTCGATGTATTCTCGGTCAATATATTTTTGATGGCGACTTAAAGGTAATGGGTTATAACCCGAGATTGGATCATGAGACATTGATGCAGCATATAGGATTTATACCCCAAACACCCCCTCCCATTAAAATGACTGTTGGTGAAATGATTAATTTCTTTTCGAAATTGTCTAAAACAGATGAAGAAGAATTTGTTAAAATAGGTGAAGATATGGGCTTGGACGTACAGTCTAATGTGAATAAACCTTTTTTGAAATTATCCGGAGGAATGAAGCAAAAACTCTTGGTAGCTCTTGCATTGGGAAGAAAACCGGAAATTCTGTTGATGGATGAGCCCTCTGCCAATTTAGATCCGGCGGCAAGAAAAGTATTTTTTAAATATCTGGAAGAGTACGATAAAAAGGCTTTAATGATAATCAGTAGTCATAGGGTCAAAGAATTGGAAAACCTTGCTACCAGAGTAGTAGAAATGGACTTAGGTGAGGTACTTGTTGATAAACAATTGATGTAAAAATTTAGATTATGAAAAAGATATTATTTTTAATCGCTATTGTTTTTATTGTTTCCTGTAATAATACATTGGACACTACTCCTCGAAAAATCAATTTTGACAGGGATGTCTGTGCCACCTGCTTGATGGGAATAGCAGAAAAAAACTATGCTGTCCAGGCTATTAATCCAAGAGGGAAAGTCATTTGGTTTGATGATATCGGATGTTTTATTAAATATTTGGACGACCCGAATTGGAAAAAATTTATTGTTGACGGGAAACCTGTCGTTTGGATTGCAGACGCAGATACAGGTGAGTGGCTTGATATATATAATGCATATTATAGATATGGAGACAGGACTCCTATGGGTTATGGATATGGAGCTTTAAAAGAAAAGAAGGAAGGTTATTTTGATTATAAAACAACGGTAGAAAGGATTAAAGCAGGTAAAACAAAGAGGGACGAATTTAAAAAAATGAAAAAAGAAGAGGGAGGAATGAAGTGTGCTCCCGGAAAATGTGGAAAAGGAAAATGCGGAGGAAAATAAAAAAAATCAAATGGCAAAAAAAATCGGGATTTTTATAATCTTTTTAATATTAAACGTATTTGTAGTAAAGGGGCAAAAAGATCAAAAGGAATCTTTATTTGTCGTTGATACCAATACAAGCAGCATATCTTGGATTTGTGGTTCGCATTACGGTTGCATCGATATTGATACAGGAACTATTTTTGTGCAAAATGATAAAGTGACAGGTGGAGATTTTAAGATTGATATGGGAAGTCTTTATGATGAAGATATCGAACAAGAACTTTTGAGATTGACCTTGGCCAATGTAATTAAATCCCTTGAGTTTTTTGATGCAATACATTATCCCACTGCTATTTTTACTATTGAAAAATTGATCAAAATAAACGATAACGAGTATAATGTAGCAGGAGATTTGACTCTAAAGGATAAAACTCTTCCTGTCAATTTTAATAGCGAGATAGTTTTAAAAGGAGATACAATTGATGTAAATACAGGTTATTTTGGTATTGACAGGACAAGATGGGGTATAAATTATTTGTCAAAAAGATTTGATCCTGAAGACAAAGAGCAAATGCATGTGCCTGATGAAATCAAAATTTTGATACAGTTAAAAGCGGTTAAACTTAAAAAACAAGAAAAAAAATAAAATATGGGTAAAGGGTTTTTATATATGACAGAGTTGGATTTGATGCAAAATTTGCGTTCAAAGTGGTTTTGGGCGTACAGTTTATTATTCGGAGCATTCGTCGCGATTATGTTTTTGTCAGGTGTTACTGAATCCCAAATAATAGGTTTCGTCGGCTTAAGCAGGCTTATGGTGACATTTATGCAGGTGAGTATGGCGATTTTACCAATCTATGTACTGATTACAACCGTCAGATCCGTAGTAGGAGATAGAGAGTCAAATGTAATGGAATATATGCTTTCATTGCCAATATCTTTTTCTGCTTATTATTGGAGTAAATTTGTCAGTAAATTTTTGGTTATTTATATCCCGGTTTTATTTGCTCTTATAGTAGCAATTGTCTGGGGTGGTCTGAAAAATTTGGAGATACCCTGGAATTTGTTTTTCTTTTATAGCGCATTATTGGCAGCCTTGATTTTTAATTTTCTGGGTCTTGGTATGTATATATCAGCAAGAGCCAAATCCCAAGAAGTTGCAATCGGAACTGCATTTATCATATGGTTGATCTTAGTAGCGTTTCTCGACTTATTACTTATGGGTATGATGCTAAAGTTACGTATGAATCCGGACATGGTTATTTGGGGAGGTATGATTAATCCTTTACAAATATTCAGGACAGGCTCTCTTATCTTGTTCGACAAAAAGTTGACAGTAATGGGACCTGCATCATATTATGTACTGGATGTTTTAGGTAGAAATTCATTTTTGATACTGTCAATAGCTTATCCATTGTTTTTAGGATGGTTGTTTGCATTTTTGGGAGGCAGGTATTTTAGGAGGCATGATGTGATATAGTTGCGAGGATTGCGAGGGTTTGCGACGGGTTGCGATGGTTGCGATGGGTGTGAGGAGGATTGCGAGGGTTTGCGATGGGTTGCGAGGAGGGTTGCGAGGGTTGCGACGGTTTGCGAGGGTTGCGATGGGTGTGAGGAGGATTGCGAGGGTGCGACGGTTGCGACATATGCGGGGATGTGAAATTTGATTAAAGCTAAATGATATTTTTATGAATACTTTTAGGATAGGATTTTTGTTTATCATTGTTGCTATTTTGATCGGGTGTGGCAGGGAGAAGTCGGCTGTGGAGAAATTATTTCCAAGTGAATCTGATACTACTAATTTGGTAAAACTTGCTAATTTTTTAAGTGATGAGGATATTGTCAGGATTGCAAAGTCTGACAATGGAATGAAAACTTTGGTGGGGATTGATGCTGTGCCTCAAGATGGAGATGATTTCAGATTTGATACTTTGGATGATAGATACTGGAAAGGAGTTGTATCGAGAAAATCTGATTTTAGAGGGGCGAGCTTTAGAAGTTCTGATTGTAGTGAAGGCGATTTTAGCGGAAGTGATTTTAGGGTTTCCGATATTAGATGGACGAGTTTCTTTTTTTCCAATATGGACAGTTGTGATTTTTCACAGTCCAAAATGTTTCACGTTTATGGTACTGGTGGCTCATTCAATAATTGTAATTTTCAAGGGGCGAATATGTTTGGGATGGAGGCTCATGCGGCACAATTGAGAAACAGTAATTTTTCTAATGCTTTGATGAAAGATACGGAATTTACGGATTCGGATTTTACCGGGAGTACTGCCATTCATGTCAGGTTAATAAGGGCAGTAATGGATAATGTCAAAATGGATACAATGGATCTGAGTTATTCAGATTTTACAGGCTCAAGTTTGAAAAAAGCGAGCTTTATACATTCAAGGTTGCACAATGTAAATTTTCAAGGAGCTCATTGTCAGGAAGCGGACTTTAGCGGAGCTGACCTTAAAGGTGCCAATTTTTTCGGTGCTGAATTCGAGAATACAAAATTTACTGGTGCAATAAATATACCAAAGCAAATACAGCATTTGATTAAGGAAGGTAAGGCGACAGGTGTTTTACAAACCAAAGGAATGTAAGAATTTATTTACCGTTTATTTCGACTAAAGCTGCATCCAAATCTTTGCTTTTTCCGTTTGAATCAACGGCGACTAAATCAAAAAAGTAGAATTTTTGACCTTTTTTAGAATTTTTGATTTCTTTCAATAACTGTCCGTCAAAATTCATATCTGTCTTAATAAATTTAATGGGATCATCATCAGGATTTACAGATAAAACTTCATAATATACAATCCGTGTATCAAGATCTAATCCATAATACTTATACAATGAAGTTATTCTATTATTGAATGATAATAAATCTGATTTGGACATTGAGATATATTTCATATCGTGCCATTCAGGATTAATAACAGCAGAATTTTTATTTTGATTAGTAATTTGTCCATTTATGTATCCTGTAAATATAATAGCAAATAAAAACAATGGAAGAAGCTTAAATAATAATGCTCTTTTAGTAGAAGAAAATTTTTTGTTTGACATCATAACTATTCTTTTTTTTATTGATTGATTAAAATTTGAGCTTATATTTATAAAGTTTTTTTCTTCGATTTGTTTTACTAATGCTAATTGATACCGGTTTGTATCCAGACCTGATTCCACAACAGCATTATCCGCTATGTATTCGTGGTTTAACCGGATTTTGTTCTTTAATTTCCAAGCTAGAGGATTAAACCAAAAAACAGAACAATAAATATTTGCAACTACAATATCAATAGAATGAAAATCTCTTACATGCTCGATTTCATGCGGTAAAATAAATTTTAAATCATTTTGAAACTTTATTTGTTCTGGAATGAATATGTACTTAAAAAAGGTAAAAGGAGTATTTATTTTGGGATGAAATGCCAAAGTATAGCCCATTTTTCGCTCTATTTTAGATGTAAAATACAAAAATAAAATTTTGATGAAGGCTATTATAATACGCAAAAGAAAGAAACCTGAAATAATAAAATATCCGCTAACGACTAGTTGTCTCCAATCGGATTGTTCGATGTGATTTCCTCTGGTGAAACTAGTATTGTCTTGACCAACTACAAACTCTTTGATAGTTTTAATAATCAAAATATTTGGTTGGTTTGTAGTTGTGAGAAAAAAATTTAGGTGAATCAAAGGTATTAATACTGATATCAGAAAAATAGAAAGAAAAATAAATCTTTGAACTTTAAAATTTATTTTGTTTTCTTTTATAAAGTAAATAGCTGCATAAAGCAAACTATAATTGAGTGTGGCTATAAATAGAAATTTGAACAGTTCCATATCATTTCTTTTTTCTTGCGATTTCCTTTTCTATCATCTTCTTTATCTCTTCCAATTCCTTTAAACTCACCTTTTTATTGCTAATAAAGGGAGAAATCATTTGATTTAATGAATTGTTTACTAATCCACTGAATACATCTTTTAGTTTAAACTTAGTATATTTTTTCTTGCTTATTCTTGCAGAATATACATTGGTTTTTCCAAAAGTCTTATGTGTGACATATCCTTTTTTCTCAAGAACTTTCAATACTGTTGCAACCGTAGTGTATGCCGGTTTTGGCATCGGTAATATCTTCAATATATCACTTACGGCTCCCTCTTTAATGCTCCATAAGGCTTTTAATATTTCTTCTTGTGCTTTTGTAATTTCTTTCATATACTATATATAACTACTATTATCTATATATATTGTATAATTACTATAAATATAGTATTAATTTTTAAAAAAACTACGATTTCTTAGTCTCACTAACCAGATATACTCCGGTAAAAATAAGAACTCCCGCCATAATCTTTATCCAATTCAAGCTGTCTTTACCTATGATCAAAGCTACGAGAGTAGCCAAAATAGGTTGAAGATATACATAAACCCCCACAACTGAAGGGTTCACTTTTTTTAGTGCAATGATATTAAATAAATATGCTAAAACCGTTGTGAATATCAATACATATAAGAATGCAGTGAAAACTTTTGGCGTAAATTCCGCCCAATTTGCACTCATTGCACCGTTAAACCCTAATGGAATGATAAATATCAACCCAAACAGAAATATCCATTTGGTTACGGTGATAGGATTGTATTTGCCCAACAATGGTTTTACTTTTACCAAATACAATGCATAAGATACGGAATTGAGAAATATTAAAAAGTCGCCTTTCAGAGTTTCATAACTCAATGTGATTTTACCTTTGTTCAATATTATTATCAATACACCGATAAAACCCAAACTTATGCCAAGTATTTTTCTATTACTTACCCTTTCTTTTAGTAAAATGGAAGAAAATACAAATACTAAAATAGGGACAACTGTCATTAGCAATGCCGCATTAATCGGAACAGTATGCTTTAATCCGATTATAAATAGACTTTGGTTGATGACTATACCGAATAGTGAGACCGAAAGTAATTTTATCAAATCCTCTTTTGCTACTTTCTCCTTTATAAAGAAGCTATGAAACAGGAAGAAAATCAATGCTGCCGTAAGTACTCTAAAAAAAACCAAGCCCATTGGTGAAATATATTCTCCATTGAGTACAATCTTAGCTATAGAATAATTGGCTCCATATATCAAAGCCGACCCAAAAAGAAAAATATGTGCTAACCAATTTTTTTTCAAACTAAATATATTTTTTATACATTGTTACCGGTATATACACGCGGAACTCTTTTAGTTATTTTTATAAACAATTCATATTCGACAGTACCCATTTGCTTTGATAATTCTTCAGCCGTTATTTCTTGATCACCTTGTTTTCCCATTAATACCACTTCGTCACCCGGATATGCTTCTCCGTCTGTACCAAGTGATACCATACATTGATCCATACATACTCTTCCTATTACAGGATACCTGTTGCCGCGTATTAGTACAAAAGTGTTTCCCTCCATTCTCCTACCGTATCCGTCCGCATATCCTACAGGTAAAGTAATTACTCTAATACCTTTTTCTTTTGGCTCCCAAGTCGAACCATAACTGACATATTCCCCGGGATTCATTGTTTTGAAATATACAACTTTTGTTTTCAGCGTCATTACCGGCTTTAAAGGAAGTCTGTGGGTTTTATCTTCTGACGGAAATGCACCGTGAAGCATTATACCTACTCTTACCATATCCAATTTCATATTGGGAAAACTTAAAGCTGCTGCCGAATTTGATATATGTCTCAGACCTACATTCAATCCTGCATTTTGGATTTTATTTACAGCGGTTTGGAATCTTTCAAATTGAAGTTTGGTGTATTCTTCACTATCAGTTGATCTTGCAAAATGAGAATAAACACCCTCGATGATAGTGTTTTTACATTTTTTTATCGCATCGATATATTTATGAACTCTTGAGTGATTTACTCCGATTCTACCCATTCCCGTATCGATATTCAAATGTGCTCTGGCAGTCATCCCCAATTCACCGGCTCTTTTGTCTATGCGCAGCAATTGTATATCGGAAGCGATAGTAAACTGAAGATTGTATTGAAAAAACAGATCAATTTGCTCTACCATAACATCCCCCAAAACCAATATAGGTTCCCATATTCCTGCTTTACGAAGCTCAATTCCCTCTTCGACTATTGCAACACCAAAATAATCCACGCCAAGTTTGGACAATACTTTAGCATATTCTATAATACCGTGACCGTATGCATCTGCTTTTATCACACAAAGCAATTTAGTATTATCAATATGCTTTTTGATTGTCCGGTAATTGTGTTTCAGGTTATCGAGATTGATGATTGCTACTGTGGGTCTGATCAAATCCATATTCGGGGTTTGTTTTGTGCAAAATGTTTTTTATTTATCTTCTACACCTGTTTTAAAAGGTACAAATCTAAATTTACCGTGTTTTTCTTTTCTGATATTTTTCTCATCAATTTTCACCAATTTTATCATATCTTTTACGTCATCATTTCCGTATGGAATTACCATTATACCGCCGACTTTAAGCTGTTTCAACAATTCATTAGGGATTTTCCTTGCTCCGGCAGTAATTATTATTTTATCAAAAGGCGCAAATCGCGGTAAACCCAAATATCCGTCACCAAAGAAAGTTCTGATAGTATTGTATCCGATTTCATTTAGAAATTTATTTGTTTTTTCAAACAGTTTTTTCTGCCTTTCAATGGTATATACCTTTGCTCCCAGTTCTATCAAAACCGCTGCTTGGTAACCTGAGCCCGTACCTATTTCCAAAATCTTTTCCTTTGGTTTCACTTCCAATAATTGGGTTTGAAATGCTACGGTATAAGGTTGTGATATGGTTTGGTCGGCATCTATCGGAAATGCTACGTCTTTGTATGCCCATTCGGAGAACGCATCATCCAAGAAATAATGCCTTGGTATTTTAAGTATCGCCTGAAGTATTTTTTCGTCACTTATCCCCTTTGATCTTACAATATCCACCAATTTTTTTCTCAATCCCTTATGTCTGTAGCTATCAAAATACTTCATTCAATAATTTTTTAGTGTAACTTATTAAAATCTTGCACTTCCCGGATAACGTGGGAAAGGTATAACGTCTCTGATATTGCTCATTCCTGTTACAAATAGTACCAATCTCTCAAATCCAAGACCAAATCCTGCGTGTTCAGCCGAACCGAATCTCCTTGTATCCAAATACCATTGCATTTCGTCAGCGGGAACATCCATTTCGTTCATTCTGTTCAAAAGGATATCCAGATTTTCTTCTCTTTGTGACCCTCCAACTATCTCACCTATTCCCGGAAATAAGATATCCATTGCCCTAACCGTTTTCCCGTCTTCATTCATTTTCATATAGAATGCCTTGATATCTTTGGGATAATCCGTTAGGATAACAGGTTTTTTAAAGTGCTTTTCAACCAAATATCTTTCGTGTTCGGATTGCAAATCTGCACCCCAACCCTCAATTACATATTTGAATTTCTTCTTCTTATTTTGCTTAGATCTCATCAATACTTCAATAGCTTCCGTATATGTCAATCTTTCAAAATCATTTTCAAGAATAAAATTCAATTTCTCAATCAATGCCATTTCAGACCTTTGGTTCTGTGGTTTTTGTTTTTCTTCTTGTAATAGTCTTTGTTCCAAAAACTCAAGATCTTCCTTATTGTGCTCTAAAGTGTATTTGATTGTATATTTCAACAATTCTTCTGCCAGATTCATATCATCTACGATATCCGCAAAAGCAATTTCGGGTTCGATCATCCAAAATTCAGCCAAATGCCTTGAAGTATTGGAATTCTCTGCTCTAAAAGTTGGTCCGAAAGTATAAACTTTTGAAAATGCCATAGCTCCCAACTCTGCTTCCAATTGACCTGAAACAGTCAAATTAGTAGCTTTTTCAAAAAAGTCCTGTTTGTAATCCACCTGTCCGTCTTCTGTCTTTGGCACATCATCGAGATTCAATGTTGTTACTTTAAACATCTCTCCCGCACCCTCGGCATCAGAAGCGGTTATAATCGGTGTATGCATATACACAAATCCTCTATCATTAAAAAACTTGTGAATTGCAAATGACAAAGAGTTTCTGACTCTAAAAATCGCTCCAAAAGTATTGGTTCTAAACCTTAAATGCGCTATTTCCCTCAAAAATTCAAGAGAATGTCTTTTGGGTTGAAGTGGATATTTTTCAGGGTCTGAATCACCTAAAATCACCAATTTATCCACCTTAATTTCCACTTTTTGCCCTTTTCCAAGAGATTCTACAAGTTCACCGGTTGCGCTTATAGCCGTTCCCGGATTTATTCTTTTAAGTGTTTTGTCATCATAATCGTTGAAATCGATAACCAATTGGATATTGTTGATAGTGGAGCCGTCATTTAGTGCAATGAATTGATTATTCCTAAAAGTACGTACCCAACCATTCACGTGAACGGTTTCACCGGTTCTATTTCCTGACAATAATTCTTTGATCATATTCTATTTTTATATAATTTGAGTGCAAAAATAGATTTTTTTCACCTATTTAATAAAATACCATATTATTATTTGTGATTTTTTAATTTCATTGTATTAGATTTGCGCAATCATCTTCTAAATTCAAACTACGTTTTTCCGTTTTTTAACGTATTTTGTTTTGTTTTAGCCCCTTATTCGGATTGAATATTTGTCTCTTGAAAATATTATCTCAAAAAAGAATAAAATCTTTGCGATTTAACGGGTTTGGCACAATATTTACTACTATTTATGCGGTAAATTGACATACGGTATTTTTTCATCAAAATAATCTTTTTTTAATGTTCTATAAAGTAATAATACAAGGTAAATTTAATTTTTTGAATCGCAACAGCTATGATAAACTGGTTAAAGTTATTCAGAATAAAAACCTTGTCTATTACAAGAATGATTTAGTTTTCAAAGAACTGGAATTTTTAAATGATGAAAAATTTATGGTAGATATACCGAGATATGTCGGCAATCATACGGATAAAGCCTGGAAAAACACAACAAATTTATTTGAAAATTGTGCCCAATTTGCTGTTTCCGGCAGAGTTTTGATGTGGAAAGTTGAAGATGGGAAAGTATTGGATTTTAGAGAAATTGAGCCGAGTGGAGACAGATCGGCAGTTATGAGTTTTAAGAGAGGTAAGGAATATTTAGCCAAAGAAGGTAAAGAGAAAGAGGCTCATGAGGAATTGAGCAAATCAATAGAAAAATGCGAAAGAAATGCTATTGCTTACGAACGAAGAGCAGTGGTAAATCTTATGCTTAAAAATTTTGTAGAAGCTAAGGAAGATTTTGAAAAATGTCTTAATTTGGATAATACTGTTTCGGAAGCTCATCTCGGTTTGGCTAAAATTTTGATGCGGGAAGATGATTTGGATGCTGCTCTTGAACATTTGGTTATGGCCTTGAAGACATCCGTTGCTCTTCAAGCTCTCCATTGGCAAAGTAGAAGAGCTAAGGCGGATATTCATATCATACAGGAGGAATGGGATAAAGCAGAATTTGAATTAAAACTTTTGATTAATCGCAAGTTTGACAAAGACAATTCAAACTTTTATTGGAGAAAAGAAGACCTTTTCAAATACGGAATCGTAAAATATAACCAATACGATTTTGCAGGAGCACTTGATTTATTTGAGCAATCGATGTCTATGCCGGAAGGAAAATCCAAAACTCCCAACAAAGATAAGTACTTTTACCTTGGTATGGCAAAGAAAAACTCGGGTAAAAGCGGCTATATTCACGATTTGAAACTATCGGCAGAACTCGGAAATGAAGATGCTGAATATATGTTGGAAGACTTCCTTTAATTTTTTATTGAATGGTTGAGAAGAAAAAAGCATTTCTTTATTTACATATTGCGGTTTTTCTTTTTGGATTTACCGCAATACTCGGAGATTTGATTAAAGTCAACTTTATATCCATAGTATGGTGGAGAGGAATACTGACAACATTGTCTTTAGCGATAATTATCAATCTCAAGACTTTTTTCAAAATATTATCTCCAAAAATAATTTTACAACAAATGCTAATCGGAGCATTTTTGGCAATACATTGGCTATTTTTCTATGGCTCAATTAAAGTCTCAAATCCAACAATGGCGTTAATTGCACTATCGAGCTCTTCATTGATCACTGCAATATTAGAACCGGTTATTATAAAGGGGTATCGATGGAGAAGAGTCGATATTATACTCGGAATACTGATTATTCCCGGGTTTTTATTGATATTTTATAATTCGGATACTATACAACAAAAGGGGCTTTGGCTCGGCTTGATAGGCACGGTTTTGGGCGTTATCTTTTCTATATTAAATAAAAAATGGTTGATAGTAGGACAAGAATTTAAACTGACATTTATACAGATGTTTACCGTATTTGTCGTTATCAGTATTATTTTCATATTGTTTTCGGGAACATCCGGTCTTTTCCAATTTGAAATGATCAAGGGATATGATTGGGCGTATATGTCGATGTTTGTTTTGGTCTGTACGGTTTTATCCTATTATTTGTATCTAAAATCGATGAAACACATCAACGCCTTTGATGTAAGTGTTGCTTTTAATATGGAACCTATCTACGGTATAATTATGGCTGCATTGCTATTACAAGATTATAAGAATATTTCCGTTCTTGTATATACCGGTATGGTTTATATTACGATACTTGTATTTTTAGATATTTATTTGAAATTTAAAAAACATTGATAAATATGAATTTTGTAAATATTAAACTTGAGGAGTACAGCATAGATAATTCAATGAATATTCCACAATATCTATTGGATTTGGAAAAGGAAACCAATCTTACAAAATTGATGCCCCAGATGCTTTCGGGAAGATTGCAAGGTAGGCTATTGAGTATATTAAGCAAAATATTAAATCCGCAAAATATTTTAGAGATTGGTACTTTTACCGGATATTCAGCTCTGTGCCTCGCCGAAGGATTGAAAGAAAATGGAAAACTTATCACAGTGGAATTTGATGAGGAACTCAAGACTATTATAGATAAATATATCAGTAAATCTCCATACAAAAATAAGATACAACTAATCATAGGAGATGCACTAAATGTAGTTCCGGAATTGGAAGAAACATTTGATTTGGTTTTTCTGGATGCTCATAAACCCGATTATTTGAATTACTACAAAACATTAATTCCCAAAATGAATTCCGGTGGTATAATCATTGCTGATAATGTGCTTTGGAGTGGGAAGGTAATAAATGAATTAAGCGATAAAACAGCTAAAGCAATAGATGAATTCAATAAATTTGTAAAAAACGATAACCGGACTGAAAATATCATTTTGCCTATAAGAGACGGACTCTCTATAATCAGGAAAATATAAAGTAATGATTAAACTTTCTTTTCATATCATTTCAATTTTATTACTTTCATTTGTGTTTGTTTTTAATGCAAATGCACAAAAAGGTATCGATAAAAAATCCAAAAGGCTTTTCAAAAAGGGTATAACTAAGTTCAAAGATCAAAAATTTCTCAAATCAATTGACTATTTTGACAAGGTAATTAAGCGCCAACCACATTTTATCAAACCATATTTGTATAAAGCAAGTGCATATTTTGAACTAAAACAATACAAAAAAAGCGAAGAGGAGTATAGAAAAGTATTGAAAATAGATTCGAGTTACAATAATGATATCAATTACTCTTTGGCTCTGGTGCTGGAAAAACAAAAAGAATATAAAGATGCCTTGAAATACTATAAAATATTTATAAAAAAATCCAAAAAAGACGCTAAACTGGAATCCAAAGCAAAACTCAAAATCAGGAATATTCCTTTTATTATTTCCGCAGTTAAAAATCCGGTAGAATTTGAACCTGTAGCATTGGATACTGCCATAAATTCCGGATATAGTGAATATTTGCCAACACTAACCGGAGATAATGGCGAAATGATATTCACAAGGCGTATAAACAGGCAAGAAGACCTTTATTCGAGTAAGTTTGTTGATGGTAAATGGCAAAAAGCTACTCCAATCACCGAACTAAATACCTTGGCAAATGAAAGTGTTCATACTATTTCGTCAGATGGGAAAATATTGATTTTTACTATTTGTTCAAGAGGTCGAACTATTGGTAGTTGTGATTTATTTATTTCGAAAAAAGAGAAGAACCATTGGTCAAAACCCCGTAATTTGGGTGCGAGAATAAATTCACCATACTGGGATTCACAACCCTCAATTTCTTCCGACAATAAAACTCTATACTTCTCAAGCAATAGACCGGGAGGGATAGGAGGAAAAGATATTTGGGTTTCTCATTTTGTAAATAACAAATGGACAAAACCTGTGTGCCTGGATACTACTGTCAACACTAAGTCAGATGAACAAACTCCTTTTATTCACGCCGATAATTCAACATTGTATTTTTCATCAAACGGACATCCCGGAATGGGAGGCAGTGATTTGTATTATTCAAAATTAATCAATGGAAATTGGAGTAAAGCCGTAAACCTCGGCTATCCGATAAATACTGAGTATGATGAGGGAGCTCTATTTGTATCTCTTGATGGCAAATCCGGTTATTTTAGTGCTGACCGCAATAGTCAAAACAATAATAATATAGATATTTACTATTTTGAAATGCCCGTATTTATAAAACCAAAACCGGTAACTTATGCCAAAGGCTTAGTCTATGATAAAACAAGCAAAATTCCGATAGAAGCAAGTATTCAATTATCAGATAATAATACCGGAAAATCCATTCGGTCAATTGAAGCAGATTCCTTTTTCATAGCTCTACCGGCAGGAATTGATTATAATTTTTCAGTTCAAAAAGACGGCTATGTTTTTTATTCGGATAGATTTGTTTTGGATACTTCCAATTCGGTCAACAATCCAATTGTATTGAATATAGCATTGGAAAAAATCCCGGATAATACCGGTAGAAGCGAATCAAACCCCATTGTTTTAAACAATATATTTTTCAAAACAAATTCTTCAGAATTGGATTTGTCAAAGTCCGGTATTGAACTTAAAAAACTACTACTCCTATTGGAAAATAATAAAGAAATACATATCCAAATTAATGGACATACCGACAATAGCGGAACTGCCGGATACAATATGAAACTCTCGATTCAAAGAGCGAAATCAGTCTATGATTACTTGATATCACAAGGTATCGATTCATACAGATTGAAGTACCAAGGATATGGCGAAACAAAACCGATATTTCCCAATGATACACCCGAAAACAAAAGCAAGAATAGAAGAGTGGAGTTTGTTATAGGGAGTATCCAATAAAGTGTGTAAACTTCATGTCAATTACAATTTGATTATTTTTACAAAACCGTGTTCTTCGTTATCACCTGTATATCTGATGAAATATAACCCTTGCGAGATATTTAATTTATCCTCATCATTTATATATTCACTACAACTTTCAAATTTCTTCTTTCTATTTAACACTTTCATATGTTTATTTTATATTATTGCTCTGATAAGCGAGTGTCTCCGACTATGCTTTTTACTGTACAATAGCTTTGCTTTTTGCAACGCTGCCTCCCAGCCTCCTCCCCAAAGCCTTGGGGACTCAGTTCCGAAACCGGAGTAGCCGCCAACGCCCACCAACCCACACTCCCCCCATTAATATCAAAATTCTCCAATCCTCGTTCATTATTCGATATTCCGCATCAAAATGACTAACCTTGAATCCGAAACCCAAAACTATTTTTGCACAGCAACCTTCTAACTTCCTAAAGGAAGAACCGCAACGCGCCCAATCACTCATAACTCACCTCTCATTACTCCGTCTCTCCCTCTCTTAGTCTCTCCGTCCCTCAGCCTCTCCGTCCCTCAGCCTCTCCGTCTCTCCGTCCCTCAGTCTCTCCCTCTCCATCACTCATCACCCATAATCATCTCACTACCGTCACATCCCCCGCCAAAAGCCTATTCTCTCCCTTACTATCCACATACTCTATAATATAGACATAAACTCCGCTTAAAACGCTGCCTGTCCCGTAC
>JALVEE010000287.1 GCA_027008645.1 Saprospiraceae bacterium | reverse complement strand
TCCTTACCGTTCATTTTCCCGATGATCAATTGGCGATAATGGACTACAACCGTACAGTTAAAGACCTTAACGGATTAACTGAAGATGAATTTTTGGAAAAGATCAAAGAAAAATTTGATATCATAAAAGAAAGTGGTGAAATCCTAAAACCTGCTAAATTGCATGAATTTAGTATGTATTTGGGCGGCAAATGGTATTTGATGACGGCTAAAAAAGGTACTTATGATGACAACGATCCTATCGGAGTGCTTGATGTTACGGTTTTGACCAACAATGTTCTCGAACCTGTATTGGGAATTAAAGATCTGCGTCGATCAAAACGCATAGACTTTATCGGAGGTATCAGAGGACTTGGTGAATTGCAAAAAAGAGTCGATTCAGGAGATTGGAAAGTTGCTTTTGCACTGTATCCGGTATCTATGAAACAACTGATAGATATTGCAGACTCGGGAAATATTATGCCGCCGAAGACTACCTGGTTTGAACCGAAATTGAGAAGCGGACTTGTTATTCACAGTCTAGAAGGGTGATATTAGATTAATATAACTATTCAGGTATTATTAATCGGGTAAAGCCCGTAAATAGAACAAAATTCTACAAACCGTCAGCTAAAGCAGACGGTAAAAGCGCACAGTAAATTACCGGCTGCTTTAGCTGACGGCGTCGTATTCGGATGTTTAACGAATGTAAACGAATTAAACATTAAACAAAACAAAGAATTGCTGGATCTGGTAAAATCCTTAAACCTTGGAGTTACTTTTCATAGAGCTTTCGATTTTATTTATGACAAAGAAATGGCTTTAAATCAGCTAATAAATATGGGTTTTGACAGGATATTGACTTCAGGAGGTGAAAAAACCGCTTTGGAAGGAATAAACAACATTAAACACTTTGTAACAATAAGCAAAAATAAAATTGAAATAATGGCCGGAAGCGGAGTAAATCCTGCAAATGCGCTTCAATTGTCAAATACCGGAATTAACACCTTGCATTTTACTGCAAGAAAAAGTATTTCCGGTAAAAACTCTTTAAATATGGGAAATGAATTTGTTCCCGATGTAGAGAAAATTAAAGCAATAATTTCAAAATATAAAAGTTTTTAATTGTAGATACTTATAAATTTATAAATATGAAAATTAGTTTTTTTATAGCGGTTTTTTTCATTTCAATTTCCGGCATCTATTCACAAAATGCAGTTCCTAAATTTGATTATAGAGTAGGTAGCGGTGTATCACTTGTAGGATCGGGAGATGTGCTATTGTTCAATTTTGAAAATGAATTAAATTATAAATTGAACAAATATTTTACAAGTTCCATCGGGATAAAACTGGGACAAGGGCTAAAAGATTACTATCATCCGGTAGCGAACTTTGTTCAGGGCAATTGCAATCTATACCTTTCCCCATTTAATAATGAAAGAAACTTAGATATCAGATTTGGAGGAGGTCCGTCATATTACAAATATAATGGGACAACTTTGGCAAAGAGTACAATTGTCAACGGCGAAACCGTGGCTATAAAATATGAAAATGAAAAAAGGAGTTCATTTGGTTTTAATATGATAATAGAGTTATCGTATTTGATCTCAAATAAATTTCTTATTGGTACTGAATTGTTTACCCAACCGTATTTTAACGATATTAATTCTGGTGTAATGTTTACGGGAGGCTATGTGTTTTGAAAAATATCAATAACAAAAAATATAAATATGGTGCGTGTCTCATTTTGAAATGACTACTTTTAGCAAGGTATATTTGAAAAAACATAATAGGATGAAATATAACTTAGTCATTGTTTTATTGTTGAGTAAAAATCTTTCTTTTGTTAATTTAAAATCAGATTTCAACTGTCAGTTGTTATAGTAGTCCCGCTTCCCTGATCTTATCTAAAAACTTTTGTTCGGTCATAATATCGACAGTACCCAATGCCTGAGCCTTTTTCAATTTT
>JALVEE010000286.1 GCA_027008645.1 Saprospiraceae bacterium | reverse complement strand
TTTGGCTAAATAATGTTACATTTGTCATTGGAGAAGTTGTTTTTTTGTTCAAACTCAAAGATAATTTGAGATATTAAATTACTTCTCCTTTTTTTTAACTTTTTTTTAATTGTTTAGGACGCTATTGATTTTTATCCAATAAATTTCCATTTTGGTCTAATCCATATGTGCCTATTGGAGCAACAACCTTTCCGTGGTTATCAACAATATCTCCATTGGAGTTTACATTGAAGTTTGTAAGCATGTTACCATGTTGAGTATTAGTCTTTATTTTCTCAACAGGTTTAACATCATCACGTTTTTCGGTTTCGTGGGTGTTTTTTATAGTGACTTCTTCTTTAGTCATGGAATCAGTATTGGCTGTTTCTTTTTCATTACAACCACTTTTTGATATTAACCAGAAAAGTCCTAAAAGTATTAATAATGGTAATAACCATTTCCACCAGCCGCCTCCTGATTTTTCAGTTTCTTCGTGTCTTTCTTCAATAGAACGGTAATTTGTGCTGCTGTCACTATCAGAAAATAAATTTCCTAATCCGGGTACCATAGCTAATAAATCCTTGCTTTCGTTAGAAAAGAAACTGCTTAACCCTCTTGCATCTAATCTTTTCTTACTCACTATTTCTGCTATTTTTCTAAATGCAATAGGAGCTAAGAAACTCAAAAGCTTTGTTCCAATTGATTTGTTGCTTAATCCGCTTTTTCTTAGCAATAAATCCAATAATCCTGATTGCTTATTTCCAAAAAGTGAACTCAAAAGACTTGAACCCATTTCTAAAAATCCGGAAAATTTGTCTTTTTTCTCAAAAACATTATCTAAATCAAAAGAGTCTTCTCTATCAAAATTATGTTTTTTGATAAGGTCTAATATACTTTCTGCTCCTTTAACACTTTTTCCCTTATGAGAAATTCCGGCAAGAAGTCCGGGTAAAAATGTATCAATTGCAGATTTTGTTGTGTTGTTTGGCATTCCTAACATATCGGAAACCTTGTCCATTAAAGCATCTGTAAAAACTTCTTTTACACTATTAAGTAAATTCATATTGTTATTATTATTAAATTAAATAAAATGATTTCGCCCTTATGACTGTACTTTTTTCAAAAAGACACATATATAGTCTCTATTTTAGAATTTTTTTTTATTATAGCAAATATTCAGGTGTATTTCATTTTTTCGCTTTATTACAAGAAATTTTGTTGATGTGGGCAACATAGCGTACCTACGGCACGCATTTTAGTTGGTTAATAGCCTTTTTTACCCATGTTTTGTACCTAACGGCACATTGATGTAGTATTTAGAAGTAAAACGGATTAATTTCATAAGTGAGGCGGTCTGTGAATATAGAAAAATTAACCTTATATGTGAAAAAATGAAATGTACCTCACTATTAAGTGTATTTCATTTTTTTTGGTTGAAATCTGATTTTCCTTGCTTGTTGGCACGTTTGCTCCCTCTATTGAACTTGTGCTATTTATAGTAATATCCGATATATTATAGACGCAAATATTTGATAATACGCTGCCTGTGCTAAAAAAAACTTCGTTCGTTAATTGTTATAAAAAAGGATTTATTTTTTGACCCACTTTCCACTTCCGATTATTTTTCCTTCTTTTTCCAATTTCCATATATATATCCCCTGTGATAAATCATACATGTTTATGTGATTCATTCCAGATATAAGATTGTTAAAAGCTTTAACTTTCCTACCTTGCATATCGAATAATTTTAAATTAATTTTTTGAGCATTGCCATTTATTTCTATTTTGAAGTCTCCTTGAGATGGATTAGGGAATACTGTAATTTCCCATGATTTTTTGTTAGTTTCCTGAATTCCTACCGAATTTCCATTTGCGTCAAATTTTTTCATCCATGCTCCTCGTCCAAGAGGAAGAGAATAATTTCTATATTTACCCTGTGACCCTACCAAGATAACTCCACCGTCAGTAGTGGCTTTCATAGTCCATACCAAATGCCCCAAGGTATCATTCGTGCTAAGGTATTTAATCCAAATTGGTTCTAATTTTGAATTTACTTTAGCAAGAGTGTGATATTCATAAAAAATTTCCTGAGTTCCAACAAAGATTGTCGATGTATCAATAAAATCAAAGCTCTTTCTGGCTAAAGGGAAATCTTCGACAATATCATCTCTACTAATATTAACTTTTTTACTAATATTAAATTTATTATCAAATAATGCAACTCCGCGACTTCTGTTGCTTACAAATACACTGATGATATATTTATTTTCAGAAAATATTCTTGCGGTTGCATTGTATCTCAATATATCTCCGGTATCAAAAGAAGTCGTAATAGAATCAACTTTTTCAAACTCATTATTGAGGAAATATACCTGATTGCCTATAGAAATATATCCATCTTGTTCTCTGTTTTCTAAAAGGAAAACTTGATAGGGATTATAATAATGAGGTCGTTTATACCATTTTTTCTTAATTACTTTTCCTGTTTTATCCAACCTTAAATACAATACTTTCCTATCATATTCAAATTTAATTAGATGAGTTGTTGATATTCCCATAAGTAATAAATCTCCATTTTTAGTCCTATTACCATCAATAAACCAAAGATAATTGTTAACATCAAAGGGCTCTAATGCGATGATTGTATCTTTTAAAAGATTTAAGTCATAATCCCAATGAGTAATTAATAAATATCCTCTTTTATAACCAACACCTTTATTGTTTAAACCTTTATGATAGGCACTTCCCACTATAGTAAAGGTATGAGAATCATCATTGTAATATAATTTCTCGAATTTCACAGCAAGCGAATCAATTTTATATTCTTGCTCTTTATATACCTCTCCTGTATCCTTATTATGAAATCTAATAATGCCTTTAGCTTTGTTTTCATCTCCATCGATTTGTATAACGTGTGTCGCTGTGACAATATCATTGTTTTTAATTTCCTCTATGCTTACTATTTGTTCTTCTTCATTACTATTTTTGTGATAGTATTGCCAAGTTGATTGAGCATTAGAAATTGTAGTTAGTATAATTATAAATATTAAGCTTTGTAGATATTTGTTATTCATATTTATTGAGTTTAAATGCCCTGACAATTTTGTCAGGGAGATAATTAATTAATAATTTCTATTCACATTGGTACAAATAAGATGTCTTCAGGAGTCTTTACCCCTAAACTTTGGCAAAATTAATCTAAACATTAAGGATTTAAAGAGCAAAATCACAATATTTCTACGTTTAATATGATATGTATACCCATTTTTTATTTGTAAAATCTTTATACATTTCCTTTAAATGCACCTGCATATTTAATTAAGTAAAGAAAAACACTTATTTTCGTATTATTGCAGCTCCTGTTTTAGTTCCTTCTGTTAATTCTGATTTGTTGCATTCCAAGTATGTATATGGGAAGCTAAGGCAATCATTACAACATCCTTCCATCGGAGTAAGCAGTAGATCCCACCTAAAATTTATAGTGTCTATCCCCTTGGTTGTATAAATATAGAATTCATGATCCATACCGATACCTTTAGTCTTTGTAACTCCTTTATCATTAATATAGAACCCTGCAAGTGTATTTAGGTTAAACTCAATAAAACTGTACTTAAATTGATACTTAGGTAAACCACCCCAATTTCGAATTTCGTAGTCCATATTAAGTAATTTAGATGATAAAGTTGAGTCATTGTTTTCTGCCTGTATATCATATATATGACCAAATATACTATCGATGATTATTTCATTACTGCGAAGTAAATCAAGGCTATCATTATCTTGATATGAAATGCGTAAAATTATCAATCCTTGTTCGGAATTCGATATTCCAAACTTCAAAATCACTCCTTGCAGACGGCTTTAACGTCCTAAGTCTGAAACTTCTAAACCTGAAACTTGAAACTTCTAAACCTGAAACCTGGAACTATTCATTTTAAGAGATAGCAGTTAGTAAATATTATTACAGATTCCCATAATTCTTACTATAATACAACATTTGTTCTACAAAAGATTTTGGATATTCTATTTTGATGTCTTCTATATTTCCTTCTTTGTCTTTGACAGGAATCAAATAAGGATTTACAAACCCGGAATAGGGCTTTGTATTGAGTTTTGACACTCTCTCCAAGACTTCTTTGTGCAATTGCCTATCGACTTTCACTCCATAGGTTTCTACTAATTCTTTACCTGCGGCATAATCCCCTTCGGATTTGATTTTCTGAATTTTTCTTAGCAATATACCGAAAAGCTCTATAAGTTTGTCATAGTCATTTATTTTGAAATGAGTTTTGTTATCTTGTACGTATTTTTCAATCACATTGTCTTTTTTTCCTTTTTCATAAGCCCAGTTGCAAATCAATTGCCTGTTTCTCATATGCGCTTCTTCTATATCTTTGCCGGGTTCTATACGCTTCAATTGTTTGAGCATCCCATTTGAAATATAGCCGTCATAAGCAGCTTTTCCTACATCGAGATTGTCCATTAATCCTAATTTTATCATATATGGATCCATAATATAATACAGTGCCACGATATCAGCTCTGGCTTCTTCCAGTGTGGACGCATAATTTTTAAGTGTTTCCTTGGGAGTACCGACACCGGGATTTAACTTTCCTGAGGCGTGACCTATTACTTCGTGCAATGCAGTTGTAAGTTTGTCTGCAAGATTGCCGTATTTTTTTTCAAGGGCGATTTCTTCTTCACTATTGGCAAATTCTTCGAGCATACCTCCACCGGGAGCATTGAAATAAGCAGCTATAAGATTACCCAAACTCACGGATTTAGAACCGTATTTTGATCTAATCCAGTTTGCATTTGGCAGATTTACTCCGATTGGTGTAGAGGGGGAAGCATCTCCACTTTCTCCGGCTACATTGACAACCTTGTATGTGATACCTACCACTTTTTCCTTTTTGTGTTCTTTCAGAATGGGGGAATTATCCTCAAACCACTGAGCATTTTCTCCAAGTATCTTCATTCTTTTTGTAGCATCAAAATCTCTTATTTCTACAACGTTTTCGTATGATCCTCTATATCCCAAAGGGTCATTGTAAACTTCGATGAACGAATTGATATAATCAACATCGACATCTGTGTTTTGAACCCAATGAACATTGTATTTGTCCCAAACTTTAAGATCACCGGTTTTGTAATACTCAATCAACAGGTCAAAACCTTCTTTTTGTTTGTCGTTTTCAGCAACTGTTTTCGCTTTTTCAAGCCAATAAACTATCTTTTTTATAGCTGAACCATAAAGCCCGTTCTCTTTGTATAAGTCTTCGTGAAGCTTACCGTTTTTGTCTTTATACATTCTGGAGTTTAGTCCATATGATATAGGGGTTTTGTCTTTTTTATCGATAACTTTGCTATAATATGCTTCCACTTCCTTTTGACTAACATCTTCTGCGTAGAAGTTGACAGCCGAACTCAAAAGCAAATCTTTGCTGGGGTCAAGACTAACCTTTTTATTGTCGATTTTAGGGTCAAATAATATTTCGATGATTTTTTTGTCTAAATTGGTCTTCGTTTCCGTGAGCAAAGAAATGAAATATTCCTTAGGAAAATCCGGCATTATTTTGTCATTTGAATAATGGTGGTGAATGCCGTTTGAAAACCATATTCTTTTGAGATAAACTTCAAAATTTTTCCAATTTTTTGAATTTTTGTCTCCCGAGTAGTTTTGGTAGATATTTTCCAAGGCTTTTCGAATTGTCAAATTGTATCTGTAATTTTGGTCATAAGAAATATCCCTGCCTTCATAACCGGCTTGTGTAAGGTAATAGACCAGTTTCTTTTGTCTTAAACTCAATTTCTCGAATCCCGGTATTTTGTATTTTAAAACCCTCAAGTCTGCGAACTCGTCCACTTCCCATTTGAAGTCATCTACTTTTTTGTTCTCAATTTTTATTTGTTCTTTCTTATTATCCTTAGTTTTTTCTCCACAACTTTGGAATAAAATGAATAAAGAGATAAGCAATACGATATTTAATATATGTTTCATAAATTGTAAATTTATCATTTATTTAATTTAGGGTATTCAATTCTGATATGGTGTATATTTTTTAGTACTGTTTTGAATACTTCTTTTACGATAGCTAATTCTTCAAAAGTCAATTCGGATTCTTCCAATTGCCCTTCGTCTATTTTGTATTTTGATATACTTTCAACCAAATTGTCAATGTCTTTGTTATTGGGTTTGTTCAGACTCTTAGCAGCGGCCTCTATCGAATCTGCTATCATCATTATCGATTCTTCCTTGGTTTTTGGCTTTGGTCCCGGATACCTAAACAGTGATTCGTCAAATTCTTTATCAGGAAATTCGTTTACTTGTTTTCGGTAAAAAAATTCTACCCTTGTTGTTCCATGATGTGTGACAATAAACCTTTGCAATATCTTGGGAAGTCCGTTTTTTATAGCTATTTTTTCACCGATAGTTACGTGTTTGATTATACGCTCGGCACTTTCAAAATAATCTAAATCCTCATAAGGATTTTCGCCTTTTCTTTGATTTTCTATAAAAAGATTGGGAGCGTATGTTTTTCCTATGTCGTGGTACATAGCACCTACTTTTATAAGTAAAGAATCTGCACCTATTTTGTCGGCTGCTGCTTCGCAAAGATTGGCAACTTGTAGCGAATGCTGCAATGTACCGGGAGCTTTTAGAGACAACTCTTTCAAAAGGGGCTTATTGAGATCAGCCAATTCCGAAATCGTTATCTTGGAGACAAATCCAAAAGGTTTTTCGATTAAGGGAATTAAAGGATATGCCAATAAGATCAATAGTGCATTGAAAATAAATGACACCAATACTTTCCAATTGATATTGCCAAGAGTATCTCCATTGATAAATGACAATGCAATATACCCGATTATATAAGTCAAAAATATAATTAATATACCTCTGAAAAATGTATTCCAAAATCTCAATTCGGAAAAAGTCAATATAGTAACCATTCCCACTATTAATTGCAATACGGTAAATTCATAGCCCAACTGTGTAATCAAACTTGCTATCAAAATAATGACAATATGTAAATATAAAGCGAGATATTTTTTGAAAAAATTCAAAACGATGATAGGTACAATAGCAAAGGGGATAGCATATACAAAAACTTCTCCCTTATTGTCAATAAGGAAAACAATATATGCAAATGCCACTATCCATATAAGTAGAAATAAAAGTTTTCGCGGCTTAGTAAAAATGTCTTTTTTCTCGACAAATAAAAAATAAAACAGTAAGCCAAGTATTAGGAGAGTCAAAATAAAATATCCGGATTGAAGATAATACCGGGTATTGTCTTTTCCCAACTCTTTTGTAAATGATTTCTTATACGAATTTAGTATTTTATATTTGTCAGTAGTGATAATCTCATTTCTTGATATAATTATATCTCCTTTTTTAAAAAAACCGGAATTTTGAGAAATTTTATCTGTAAGTTCTTTGAGGATTTTGTTATTAATTTCCTCGTCATAATAATAATTTGGATTTATCTCGAAATTAATAATTGCATTTAACAGTGAGGGAAACCTTTTATTTGTTTCGTTTAACAATATTTCCTTAGCTTTTTTTGGAGTAAGAACACTACCCGGATTCTTTTTGACCGGATTTTTACCGTCATCTAATATCAACCCATTTGTTTTTGATCTTGATATATCGATTTCTGACAGTATTCCTTTTTGATAAAAACCGGATATTTGCTTTTTTAAAAAACCTTTAAAGTTCCCGGCTTTCTCAATGTTTATGGAATCCAAAGATAAATTGTCAATAGAGGAAATGGCATTTTGCAATGCTTTATTGTCTTTTTTAAATCTTGGTACATATTCATTGCGGATTTTATCCTTTTCTTCTTCAATTTCGCTGTCATTTCTCAAAATAGGAAAACTAAAATCCGGTTTCAAATCATTGTAAGTCCATTTGGTTCCAACTGAATATTCATAATTGAATTGAGCTCTGGTAGGGTACAACAACGACAAAACTACAATAGTGCCAAGTATAAATATTGCTATCAATACTTTTTTTATCCACTTGTTCAGCCTTTCAACCTTTTTTTTCATATCGCTTATCCTATTGTATAAAAATGCATACAAATATACTTAACCATTTAAGTTTTTTGCTAATAATACAATTATTATTTTAAAATATTGACCATATCCAACTCCAATGTGTTTTCAGGAGTTTCAATTATTCTGCCGATTTCTTCTTTGTTTGACAAGAATATAAATGTAGGGACATATACAATATTTCTTGTGTTTTCTTTGTAATCAGGAGCAATCTTGTCGTGATCCAATGCCGTGAAGTGGACATTTTTGTAATTGATATCAAGGTAATCCAAGATCTTTATAAACCTTGGGACTTCTCTTCTGCTATCACTGCACCAACTACCGAAAAAAACTAAAATTTCCTTGTCCTTAATGCTGTTTTTTATCTTGTTAAGATTAGTTTTGTCCAAAGCATAAGAATCGTATTCTTTTTTGAACCATGTCTTGTATGGAGCTTTCTTAAAATCTTTTTTGGAGACCTTTCCGAGCATCATCTGATTTGGAGTAGTGGTGTTTTTTGTATGAGTACAAGATGTGCTTGTGAACAGAATAGCCATGGTTATTAAGCTGATTATATACTTAGTCATTATACAATTAATTTTGATTGATAAAAATATGCGTGAAGATACAAAAATATATCAATTTTATTCCTCATTATTCTGATATCTTTCCAAAAAAAAGACAATGGCAAAACCGATAATCATGGCTGATATTACCGCAAAAATCCTTGGATCACCAATCGTATAATCACTTGGTAATACCAATTTTTCAACTATTACTTTATCGTGTTGTCCGGTTATTTTTGCGATGCTTTCAATTCCGTGTTTAATTGTATTATCTTCTTTGTTGAGCCAGCTTAGAGCGATTCTCCAAGGCCATATTTTATACAAAGATCCAATCATAAAGCCCGTGAGTAGAACCAATGTGTTTTGTTGATGATATTTGAAAGCCCAACTCATAACTCTGGCAAAAGTGAATAATCCAACAATCATACCTATTCCAAATATTGCTAATAACAGAAGACTACTTATTGAGCCGGTTGTCAGAAAGACTTTTACCTCAGGAATAATAATTGTGTACATCCCCAATATCAACAGCATAAAACTGCCGGATATTCCCGGCATAATCAAAGCGGAAATAGCGATTAATCCGGATAAAAATACGTACCAATAGGCGCGATTTCCTTCCATAGGGTGCATTGCTACCAAAAAATATGCAAAAGCAATTCCAATGATAAGCAATAATATTTCAGTGAAAGTCCATTTCTTCACTTGCTTACCTATGTATATGACCGAGGCTACAATCAATCCGAAAAAAAAGCCCCAAAGCGGTTCGATATGGTTTTTTATCAGATAGCTGATAATGAATACACCTGATAATAATCCCGTAGCCATACCTAAAAGTAGGCTAAAAAGAAAGTTGCCGTCTATTTTTTTCCAAAAATCACTAAATTTTCCTGATAGTAGTAGTTTGATTGCTTTTAAATCCAGATTTTTTATAGCATTCAATAATCTTTCATAAATGCCTGTTATAAATGCTATGGTTCCACCGGATACACCTGGAATTACCTCAGCTATTCCCATAGCAATCCCTTTTAATATAACACTAAATCTATTTCCCATAATGTATGTTTTATATTTTTTTTGCAAATGTAAGTAAAAAAATATCTCTTTTGATGGTGACCTTTTGGTATTAATTGCAATATATAGGTAAACCTAAACCAAAAAGAAAATAAAAATATACTTGACATTAATACGCATTTATAATTTCATTGAACGATAGAGTGAGTGGTCTTCTCCTGTTTGTTGACCACTTCACTCTTTATTTTTTGATTACCATTGTTGTTAATCTGGATACACATACCAAATCATTATTGGTATTGCGGATATCGATATTCCAAATATGAAGTTTCCTGCCTATTTTTACAGGTGTCACTTTTCCTGTGACATCACCTTTTCCCTCAATTGCTGATTTCAAATGATTGGCATTTATTTCAATTCCTACTACATTGTATTTGTCCATATCAACACATGCAGCCGATGCTAAGCTTCCCAAAGTTTCGGCAAGTGCAACGGAAGCTCCTCCGTGCAAAATTCTCATAGGTTGAACGGTTCTATGGTCAACAGGCATGGTTGCTGTCATATAATCATCACCTACATCCGTGATTTTTATGCCCAAATGTTGAACCATTGTGTTTTTTCCGATGTTATTAATGCTGTCCGTATCAAATTTATTTTTCCAAATCATAAACAATAATTTTATGCAGTTTAAATATTATCACAATCCAAGGTGTGGCAAAAGTAGGCAATGTCTGGCATTTTTACAAGAAAAGGGAGTAGAACCGGAATTGATTTTGTATTTAAAAAATCCTCCGAGTTTTGAAGAGCTATCCGAAGTGATTGATAAATTAGGAATAAAGCCATTGGAATTAATCAGGAAAAAGGAAAGCATCTTCAAAGAGAATTTCAAGGGGAAAGAGTTAAGTGATAAGGAGTGGATTCAAGCGATGGTAGATTATCCCAAATTGATAGAAAGACCGATTCTTATTTCTGAAAATGCAGCTGTGATTGGGCGACCAAAAGAAAATGTGTTGCAATTATTAGACTGATTTTTGGGTGTATTCCCTGAAATGTGGTTAAATAAGCGATATTTTGAAAAAAATAACTAAAAAAGCATATTGTAATTAAAAATAAAATTATATCTTTGCAGCTCGAAAAAATTCGACTGGCTCCGTAGCTTAACTGGATAGAGTACCTGACTACGGATCAGGAGGTTGAAGGTTCGAACCCTTCCGGAGTCACTTAGAGTTTAAATGTACTCCAATAGGGAGCAGAGAAAATGGAGGGATTATTACTCTTCGTTAAAAAATAAAAAGAAAGGAAATGGCAAGAATAGATCAATTAACAGGAAAAAGACCTATTACCGGAAACAATGTTTCTCACTCTAATGCTAAAACAAAAAGGAGATTCATTCCAAATATTCAGAAGAAAAGATTTTTTGTTCCTGAATTAGACAAATGGGTGACATTGAAGGTTGCAGCAAGCACTATTCGTACAATCAATAAAGTGGGAGTGTATGAATTTCTCAAAAGACAAGAGAAAAAAGGTATAAATACCGGTATTAAACTATAATTGTAAATACATAAGAAAATGGCAAAGAAACAGAAAGGAAATAGAATTCAGGTTATTCTTGAGTGTACAGAGCACAAAGCTACCGGCGTACCGGGCACATCTCGCTATGTAACTCAAAAGAATAGAAAAAATACTCCGGAAAGATTGGAATTGAAGAAATACAATCCGATATTGAGAAAATATACAATTCACAAAGAAATTAAATAATCATGGGTAAAGTAAGTAAAAACGCGAGAATCGCACAAAGAGCCGGAAATACAGGTGGAAAAGATTTTGTGAAGGTGGTTAAGAGTATAAAGAACCCTGAGACAGGCAAGTATTCTTATAAAGAAGTAATGATACATAAGGATAAAGTTAAAGAATTTTTTGCTAATAAATAATTGATTCTTTTTCTTGTTCTTAATAGTAATACGGCTTTTCTTTTTAGAAAAGCCTTTTGTATATACGATAATATGTAATTCTAAAAAATTGACATGAGCTTTTTTTCAAAATATTTTAATAAAAGTAAAAAGGAAGATCTGGATAAGGGATTGGAGAAAACCAAAACCGGAATCTTCGGAAAAATCACCAAGGCTGTTGCAGGAAAGTCAACGGTAGATATTGAGTTTTTAGATCAACTCGAAGAGATTTTGATTGAAGCTGATGTAGGTCTTGATACGACAGTCAAAATAATTGACAGGTTGGAAGAAAAGGTGTCAAAAGACAAGTATTTGAATGTCTCAGAGCTAAATTCTATTCTTAAAAATGTGATAATTAATCTTCTGACTGAGAATAATACGGAAGATATTGAAGATTTTAGTTCAACACTAAAACAAAAACTTCACGTTATGCTCGTAGTTGGGGTGAATGGAGTAGGGAAAACAACTACCATTGGCAAATTGGCCTATCAATATAAGAAATTGGGTAAAAAAGTTGTGCTTGGTGCAGGGGATACATTTAGGGCGGCAGCTTTGGATCAATTGAAAATTTGGGCTGAACGTGCTGATGTTGATTTGTACGAAAAAGGTATGGACGCAGATCCTGCCGCAGTCGCTTATGAGACTGTACAATACGCTTTGAACAATGACTATGATGTCGCTATTATAGATACAGCAGGTAGGTTGCATACCAAAAATTACCTAATGCAGGAATTGACAAAAATCAAAAATTCGATAGCAAAAAAACTTGATGGCGCACCACATGAAATATTATTGGTTTTGGATGCGACTACAGGTCAAAATGCCATTGAACAGGCTAAGCATTTTACCGCTGCAACTGATGTGACTGCTTTGGCATTGACAAAACTCGATGGAACGGCAAAAGGTGGTGTAGTATTGGGGATTTCGGATATGTTCAAGATACCAATAAAATATATCGGTGTAGGAGAGGGGATGGAGCAATTGCAAGTCTTTAATAAATCCGCTTTTGTAAGTTCATTGTTTGGTGATGATGATATCAAGAGTTGAGTAGCTTTGTTTCATTAGTATAAATTTTTTCAAGTGAAAATAATCGTCATAGCTCCAAGATTTCCATATCCACTTGAGAAAGGTGACAAACTTCGTTTATATCACCAACTAAAAGTCTTATCAAAGCATTTTGAAGTTGTATTGATTAGTCTTTCGGATATTGAAGTTGACCAAAACGATATTAAGCATCTTGAGGCATTTTTGTCTAAAGTTTTTGTGTTTAGACTTTCAAAAATTTGGATTTATATACGTTTGTTTTTTGGAGTATTTAGCGATAAGCCTTTTCAGGTATTATATTTTACAGACAATAGTATAAAAAAGAAAATTCAAAAGATTATTTCAAAAGAGAGTCCTGATTTTGTTTTTAATCAACTGATACGTACAGCTGAATATACCAAAACCCTTGATCTTACAAAAGTTTTGGATTATATGGACTCGTTTTCTCAAGGCATGAAAAAACGCTTGGGGAATAGTTCTTTCCCTTTTAGTTTTATATACAATATGGAGTATAAGCGGTTGCTCGATTATGAAACGGACATTTTTGAGTATTTCAACCGGCATATGATAATTTCAGAGCAGGATAGAAAAGCATTTGATGCATCTATAAATAATAAAATCAAAGTTGTCCCCAATGGAGTCGATATGAGCTTTTTTGAGCCGGGAGAATACAATAAAAAATATACGATTAGTTTTGTAGGTAATATGGGATATCGTCCCAATATTATTGCTTCTGAGTATTTGGTAAAAGAAATATACCCTATTTTGAAAAATTACAATCCGGAGATTTCCATTCTTTTAGGAGGAGCGAGACCACATTCACGAGTAAAAGCTCTCAAGAATAAAAATATTTTTATTTCAGGATGGATGGAAGATATTAGAGATGCTTACGGAGAAGCACAAATATTTGTGGCTCCTCTGTTTACGGGAATAGGGCAGCAAAATAAGATTTTGGAGGCAATGTCGATGCAGATTCCCGTTATAACAACCACAAGTGTGAATAATGCGATAGGGGCAAAAAACGGGGATGAAATCCTTATTGCAGATAGTGCTATAGAGTTTGCAAATCAAATAAAATACTTATTGGAAAATCCTTTAATTGCCGGTAAACTCGGTAAAAATGCACGAAAATTTATACTTGAAAATTACAGTTGGGATTTTCAAGGGAAAAAAGTTTTGTCTCTTTTTCATAAATAGATTGAGATATTTTTCAGTTTTATTAAAATATGCCTTACATTAGTACATTATTTGAAATAAAATTTGAAAAATGGGTAGAGCAAAGAAAAAATCAGTAAGAGCGCAAAGAAGAAAAGCCAATGAGAAAAAGTTTTTTGTGTACGCAATAGGAATAACGCTTATTATTTTGGTCTTGATGTTTTTTATCTTCAAATCAGTAGTTGGGTAGAGTTATATTATACGGTTGCAAATGGAGTGTGATATGTCCGGGTAAGTCCTAATCTTATTATGATTTACAGGGGTGTCGTACAGCAATTTTTTTTTTGGTTTTGAGCATAACAAAATACACAGGGGGTAATCCGGATATTATTTCGATAATTAATTTTAAACAATCACAATGATAATAGAAGCAGAGGGTATTTATAAAAAATTTGGTAAACTTGAAGTATTAAAAGGGGTTAGCCTTAGATTGGAAAAGGGGAAAATTCTGTCGATTGTTGGTAAGTCCGGATCTGGTAAAAGCACCCTTTTGCATATTCTCGGCACTTTGGATTCTTTTGATAAGGGAAAATTGCTTATAGATAATATTGATACGGGAAACCTGAGTAAAAACGATATTTCAGAATTTAGAAACAACAAAATAGGTTTTATTTTTCAATTTCATCATCTCCTTGATGAATTTAATGCAGTTGAAAATGTGATGATTCCTGCCTTGATAGGAAAGAAACCGGAATCGGAAGCGAGAAAAAATGCATTGGAATTGTTGGATTTACTGGGGCTAAAAGACCGCGTAGATCACAAGCCCAATCAACTGTCAGGAGGTGAACAACAGCGGGTGGCAGTTGCGAGGGCATTGATCAATAAGCCTGATTTGATATTGGCAGATGAGCCGACCGGTAATCTTGATTCCGAATCTTCACAACAACTTCACAATTTGCTTTTTGACCTAAGAGATAGATTCAATCTGAGTTTCGTCATTGTTACACACAATGAAGAATTGGCCAAAATGAGCGATAGATATCTGACAATGGTAGATGGAGTATTGGTATAAAAATAAAAAAAGCTGTCTTTTGAGACAGCCTCTTTTATCGAGGGGCGACCAAACGGAGTTGAACCGTCGACCTCCGGAACCACAATCCGGCGCTCTAACCAACTGAGCTATGATCGCCATTTTAAAACGAAATGCAAAATTAATACTTTTTTATTTCTTAACAAGAGATTAATGGAAATATTTGAAAAAAATTATCTCCAATCTTTTTGTCTAACTATCGATATTGGCATTTCCTTATCATAATTACCGGATATAATCGGTGTTTGCAAATTACGAGTATGCTTGCGTACATTTATGTGGGTATAATCAAATATTTCACTGATTGTCACTATGCCGTTGTTGTCGTAATCCGCCTTACCGGATAGTCCTTCGATTAGATAATAACTAAATACACCTTGTCGCATTCCTGAATATTCGAGTGAATTTTCTTGTTCTTTTGAAGACATTATCAATGCCGTCCCACCTTTTGTTTTTTCAAAATCAGTATAATATTCGGCCAGCATTGACTTAAATGGGGACCTCTGTGCAATCATAGATCCCGAGTGGCATGCATCAGCGATAAGCACCTTGTGTTTTGCTATGCTTTTATCGAGCATACTCAATATATCTTTGTGATAGTACAAATTGTTGAATCCGTCAAAATCATAGGGGACAAAAGCACCTTCTACACCATGTCCGGCATAATAAATAAAAATCACATCGTTTTTATCAGCATTGCTAACTATTGATTTCAATGCCTCATCTATATTTTCCTTTGTTGCATTTTCATCTATCAGAAGTTTGATTCGCTTATCTTCCACAGCTCCTCCTTCAGGACTCTTAAGGAAAGCATATACTTGATATGCATCGTCATCTGTGTATTTTAGCACAGGCATATGATTGTAGCTGCCAATACCTATAATTAGAGCCCAAATATTTACTTCAGGATTGTTTTTTGCCTTTGTTATTGGCTTTTCTTTATCTTCTATAATGCTCTGCGCAACTTCTTTTCTGACTAAAGTGCCTTTATCCCATTCCCCGCCGTAAATTTCACCGTTTTGCATATACATTATTCCTTCTCCTTGAGGAACATTATTTTTCCAATATCCTTCATATCTTCTGCCGTCTGCATAGAGACAAATTCCTTTACCATAAGCTTTTCCATTTTTGAATTCACCATTCCAGACAGAACCGTCTTTGTATGTATATACGCCTTTACCGTCTTTACAAAAAATCTTATTGCAATTTCTTTTTTCATTTTCTTTTACAATGGTTTCCTCTCCATTAGGATTTGCGTAAGCTACATGTTCTTTTTTTGTGAGTATGTCCTTATCCCAAATGCCGTATTGCACTTGACCATTCGGGTCGATAAGTTTACCCTCACCGTTTCTCCTATTGTTTTTCCAATTTCCAATATATTTCGTGCCGTTTTTATATGTATAGCTGCCTTGTCCTTCAAATTTTCCCTCAGAGAATTGTCCTTCATATTTTTCTCCGTTTGGGAATATATAAATACCTTCACCGGTTGCTTTGTCATCATACCAATCACCGATATATTTTTCTCCCGAGGCAAAAATATACATTCCTTTGCCCCAAAATTTATTTGCTTTGAAATCGCCTTTGTATATGTCTCCGGTTGCCATTTTTAGCACTCCCTTTCCTTGTCTGAAATTCTTTTTCCATTGTCCGGTATATATATTTCCATTGGTAAAATAAAAAGAGCCTCTTCCGTTTAGATAGAAGTTTTTAAAATGTCCTATATATTTACCGCCGCTTTTGAATAGGTATGTGCCTTGACCATTTTTACAATTTCCACTTAGACATTGACTGTTTATATCGCTAATGTTTATCAATGCTGTCAGTAATATCAAAAAAAATATCCGCATAATTCAAGGGTTTTAAAGAGATTAACAAAACCGGTTGACAGGCTAAAAAAAATTGAATTTATTTATGTATAAATTCAATCTTTTTTTAGCAGTTTTACCGCAAAATATCTTGTAAATTACTCTTTCTATACTTAATGTTTTAGTTAAATAGTGATATAGTAACTATACTTAATTTAGAATTATTGTAATTTATATTATATATTTGATAATTTAAATATGTATATTTGTTGGTAAATGTAGATAATTAATTATATATATATGAGAACCAATGCACAACGATTTTTGTTAATGTTTTCATAATTATTATCATAGTGTTTATAAGGAAAGTGCATATTTCATTTTCTTGGTGGCGCAGGTTAATTTGCCTTAACTTGTTTCCGGTACTTTAGGAGTCTGAGGCGAGGAACCGGGGAAAATATAATGCCATTGAGGGGAAAATTATTTTTATATTTGGGTTTTTTCCTTATTGATGCTATGAATATTTCAATTTTATTCAAAACCAAAACTTGAGAGGATGCCGGATTTTATTCACTTGCATAACCATACACAATACTCACTTTTAGACGGAGCTTCTGATATTGGAGCACTTCTGCGTAAAGCAAAAAATGATGGACAGATAGCTGCAGCTATAACTGATCATGGTAATATGTTCGGCGCATTCAAATTTGTTGCTGAGGCGAACAAGAATGGAGTGAAGCCGATTGTCGGATGTGAGTTTTATATGGTTGAGGACAGGCACAAAAGAAAATTTGAAAGATCAAAAGGAGAAAAGGATAAGAGGTATCACCAATTATTGATTGCAAAGAATGAAATTGGGTACAAAAATCTTACAAAGTTGGCTTCATTGGGCTATATCGAAGGCCAATATGGTAAATATCCTCGAATTGATAAAGAATTGCTTGACCGGTATCACGAGGGAGTTATAGCCACCAGTTGTTGTATTGCGGGGGAGATACCCCAAGCAATTTTGGAGGGGGATATGGAAAAGGCAGAGGAAAAATTGCAATGGTGGATCGAACGATTTGGAGAAGATTACTATATTGAAGTACAAAGGCACGGAGGACTTGAAAATATCAATGATTCCTCAATATCACAAGAAGAAATCAATAATAAGTTGATGGAATTGGCCAAAAAGTATAATCTTAAAACTATTGCTACGGCTGATTCTCACTACGTTGATCAAGAGGATTGGGAAGCTCATGATGTGCTGCTGAGTATCAATACCGGCACTAAATTAACGGATACTTCCAGATTCAGATTTCCGAGTCAGGATTATCATTTTATGACAAAAAATGAAATGCGGGACTTATTTCACGATATTCCTCATGTATTGGACAATACAATCGAAATTCAAGACAAGGTAGATCATTTGAATCTAAAGCACGATGTGATGCTACCGAAATTTCCTTTGCCAAAAGGATTTGATACTCAGGAACAATATCTGCGTCATATCACTTTTGAGGGAGCAAAATGGAGGTATGGGGATTTATCAGATATAGTTAAAGAAAGAATAGAGTTTGAACTTGGAGTAATCAATAAATCCGGATATCCCGGGTACTTTCTTATAGTTTGGGATTTTATTGCAGCCGCTAGGAAGATGGGTGTTACTGTCGGACCGGGAAGAGGCTCAGCGGCTGGTTCTGCCGTTGCATATTGCTTGGCTATTACGGCGATTGACCCTATAAAGTACGATTTGCTGTTTGAGAGATTTCTTAATCCCGAGAGGATTTCAATGCCGGATATCGACATCGATTTTGATGATGAAGGTAGGTCAAAAGTGATAGATTATGTCAAAAAGAAATACGGTAATGACCATGTTGCTCAAATAATCACCTATGGTACCATGAAAGCGAGAATGGCGATTAGGGATGTAGGTAGAGTCTTGGATATTCCCTTGAATGTTGTCGATGGGGTAGCCAAAACATTTCCAACACATCTAAAAGCAACTCTTAATGCTGTATTGGCTGAAAAGGATATTGATCCTAAGTTGAAAGCTGACCTGAATTCCGATGATATTGAAAGGGCGAATAAGATAAGGAAAATGGCGGAGGGGAAAGATGAAATAGCTCAATTACTCAAAACCGCTAAAAAATTGGAAGGTTCTGTACGAAATATGGGAGTTCACGCCTGTGGAGTTGTGATCACACCTGAGCCTGTGTCCAATGTTGTACCTGTTGCAAATGCTAAGGGTACTGACACTATGATAACTCAGTTTGACAATAGTGTAGCTGAATTGGCCGGCTTGCTCAAAATGGATTTTCTCGGGCTAAAAACCTTATCGATTATCAAAGATGCTGTGGAATTGATAAAGCAAACAAAAAATGCTGATATCGATATTGACAATGTTGATCTTGAAGATGCCAAAACATACGAATTGTTCCAAAAAGGTGAGACAATAGGAGTGTTTCAATATGAATCCCCCGGGATGCAAAAGCATTTGATTGATCTGGAGCCTAATAAATTTGAGGATTTGATTGCGATGAATGCCTTGTATAGACCGGGACCAATGCAGTATATACCTGATTTTATCGCAAGAAAACATGGGAAGCAAGAAATAACTTATGATCTTGATGCAGCGGAGGAATTCCTTGCGGAGACATACGGTATTACAGTTTATCAAGAACAAGTGATGCTTCTATCTCAAAAACTTGCCAATTTTACGAAAGGCCAAGCAGATGCGCTTCGTAAAGCTATGGGTAAAAAGAAAAAAGACATTATCGATGAGATGAAACCGCTTTTTGTTGAGGGGTGTAAAAAGAATGGGCATGATGTTAAGATAGTTGAAAAGATTTGGAATGACTGGGAAGCATTTGCTTCATATGCTTTTAATAAATCTCACTCTACATGTTATGCATATATTGCATTCCAAACAGCATATCTTAAAGCAAATTTCCCTGCAGAATTCATGGCTGCTGTTTTGAATCATAATAAGAAAGATATTAAGAAAATGAATTTCTTTCTAAGGGAATGTAAGAGGATGGATATTGATGTGCTTGGTCCTGATGTCAATGAAAGCAATATGAAATTCAATGTCAATAAAAAAGGACAAATCAGATTTGGACTGTCAGCGCTTAAAGGGGTAGGAGAGGGGCCTGTACTGGAGATTATAAAAGAGCGTGAAGCAAACGGAGATTTTAAAAGTATATATGATTTGACAAAGAGATTGGCCAATGCCTCGGTAAATAAAAAAAGTTATGAGAGTATGGCTATTGCCGGAGCTTTTGATTTGATGGGGACAAAAAACAGAGCGGCTTATTTTGCTCCTTCCGGTAAATATGATACTTTTTTGGAGAATGTGATAAAATACGGACAGACTATAGCAAAACATATGAATAGCGCACAGCAAACATTGTTTGGCGATATTTCTAATGTGATGATAGAAGAGCCTCCTTTCCCTGATGCTAAACCCTGGACATTCCTTGAATTGTTGGAGAGAGAGAAAGAAGTAACGGGAATATATCTGATAGGACATCCTTTGGATGAATTTCAATTTGAAATAGAGAATTTTACTACAACTGACCTTGATTCTATCAAATTGACTAAGGATACAAAAGTCAAAGTAGCAGGAATGGTTACTGAAGAAAGACATGGTGAAAACAGACGAGGATTGCCATATGGCAGGTTTACTATTCAGGATTATGACGGTACTTTGGAATTTATATTGAATAATGAAGAGTACCATAAGTTTGCCAGTTTGTTAAAAAAAGGACAAGTGGTATATATCGAGGGGATGAATCGAAGAGGCTACAATTCAGACAGCTATTTTTTCAAGGTTTTTGATGTGAAATTACTGGATACCGTTGGTAAATTATTGACAAAATCGATAACTCTGTATTTACCTTCTTTCAAAATCACAAAAGAATTTTCTGATGATTTATTGAAATTCATCAAAGAAAGAAAAGGTAGCCACAGGATGAGAATAGTATTAACTGATGATTCGGGAGCGAACAAGATCAAAACAGTCTCAAAAACTCTAAAAGTGAATATTGATAATGATTTTGTTCAAGAGATTAAAAAACGAGGAATTTACTATAAGATAAATTAAAACGTTTATTCTACAGTCGCAACCCGGATTAGGTTTGTCCTTTGCTTTTGGAATACGGGCATAGAGCCTGTGTGTACGACAATATCCCCTTCTTTAACCAATCCCTTATCTTTTAGGATACGGGTGAGATTGGTGTGGGTTTCTTCTGTATTCGTATTTTTATTATAATAAAAACCTGTAACGCCTCTTACCAAATTGAGCGTGCATAATATTGACTTAACTTTTGAGAATATATATATTCTGGGAGTAGGTCTATAGCTTGATACCTTAAAAGCGGTAAAACCCGAAACGGTAAGACCGATAATAGCTTTTGCATCTACTTCATTCGATATTTTAGCGGCATTGAAACAGATGATATCGCTGGTAAAAGTAGCTCCTTTTGCTTCGGGTTTAGAGCGATATTTTGAGGGCTTAAAGGATTTTTCAGCTCCTGATAATATCTTGCTCATCGTTTTTACTACTTCGATAGGATACTTGCCCATAGCTGTTTCACCACTCAGCATAACAGCATCTGCTCCTTGAAGTACGGCATTGGAAACATCTATAACTTCAGCCCGGGTAGGTGTTGAATTGTGAATCATAGATTCCATCATTTGAGTGGCAACGATTGCAACTTTTGATTTTTTAATGCTCATTTCTATCAGATATTTTTGTACACCCGGAAGTTCTTCTATCGGTATTTCTACTCCGAGATCACCTCTGGCAACCATTATCGCATCACTGTACTTCAATATCTTTTTTATATTTGTGACAGCCTCAGGTTTTTCTATTTTCGCAATGATTTTGGCAGTATGTTTGGCGGATTTTATCAATTTTTTCAGGTCTTTTATGTTTTGAGCAGTACGCACAAAAGACAGTGCAATCCAATTGACAGGCTTCTCCAAAATAAATTTTAGATCGTTCAAATCTTTACCGGTCATTGAGGGCAATTGCATATTGGTATTGGGAAAATTCACACCTTTTCTGGCGGTCACTATTCCCCCCTTTAATACTTTTGCTGATATTTTGCCATGACTGTCTTTACTGTTTACTTGCAATTTGATTTTACCATCATCTATATACACAAATTCACCCTCTTTGACATCATTTTCCAATCCGTTATATGATATGAAAATATTCTTAGCATTGCTGGTTTTGTTCTTGCTACTGATATTTACAATATCTCCGTCTTTTAATTCAAATCCACCATTTTCTACTTCTCCAATTCTTATTTTTGGCCCTTGTAAGTCTGCTAATATACCGATTGTAAAATCATATTCCTCGTTTATCTCCAAGATATAATTTATTAGCTTGTCATACAATTCATAATTGCTATGTGAAAAATTCAACCTAAAAACATCAGCTCCGGCTTTTGCAAGTTGTAAGATTTTTTCTTTTGTGCTTGTAGCCGGTCCCAAAGTAGCAATTATCTTCGTGCTTTTTAATGTCTCCATTTTAATCCCGTTTTGTTTTTAGTAAAAATAAATGTAGGAATAAATCTAATATCCTGCTAATGAAATACCGTTTAACTGTCTGTATAATTCTACCGCAAATTTGTCTGTCATTCCTGAGATATACATGCTTATATTCAAAAGGTTTCGGTAGTCATTTCCAAAGGGGGTTCGTCCTCTATCCAAATAAATATCCGGTATCAATTTGAGTAAACGCCTATTTTGTTCGTTGTTTTGGTAAAGAATAGCATCGATGAATATTTCCAGAAGTTGGGGGAGTACTTTATAACCGGCAGCTTCGATTTTTAATACCGTCTCAGAGCTGTAAATTCTCTCAAAACTATCTTTTTTTATAAAAGAAATGATCTTTGAAGCGGGAATATTATCCAAAAGAGAATGATTAAATCTGCCTTCAAGAATCCTCTGTTCATAATCTTTGAACACCTCAACAGTCTGTTGTATCAAGGTATTGATTGACCTGCTTCTTAGATAATTTATTTTGCTTATTTTATCGTAGATAGTACTATACTTTGGCTTTAGCTCTGCCCATTCGTCTTTTAATATTTCGGCAAAAGCACTTTCTACTTCACTAAAACTTATCAGTCCTTCTTGAAATCCGTCTTCATAATCAATAATCGTATAGCATATATCGTCAGCAGCCTCAACAAGAAATGCTAAAGGAAACCTCATATGATATTGCTCTCCCTCTACCGTGATCTTACCGATATTTAATTCATTGGCAATTTTATTATAAACCTGTTTCTCCGCATCAAAGTAATTAAATTTTTTTAAACTTGCGATTTTGGTATGCTTTAAATCGGGAAATGAGCCTTTTGGATATTTTACAAAACTTGCGTATGT
>JALVEE010000285.1 GCA_027008645.1 Saprospiraceae bacterium | reverse complement strand
CTGTAATATCCATCTCTTACCAATTGTGCACAATTCAATTTCCTGCCGCTTATCGCGTCAACATTGTCTTCCGCTCCTTTATTTGGCTCATATACACACCAGTCTATTACAGCCCACTCTCTTACTATCTTATAGCATGCACCATCTACAAACGTAAATGTATCTTCATTGATTACTTCAGCAGTAACTACATTACATGGATTCTCATCCCATGTTGGGTCTTTACTTTCTTTCAATTCCTTAGCACAGTCAGCCTTCAAATCTTTTGGAAATACTATTGTACATGGATCAAATTCTTCTGTCGATGATACTGTAATCTTTTGCTTACATGTTGTTGGCATATCACATCCGTATGCTGTCCATGTTCTTGTAATCTTTGCTCCGCATACTCCCATATCTCTTCTATCACTATAGTATATTGTATCCAATCCACATACGCTTACTGCTTGTGGCATCAATCTTGTGTTTTCAAATGGATCCAAACTCTCTTCACATGTTACTTCTAAATCAGGACATGTCAATACCGGTGGTATCTTACATTCTACTTTTACAAAACTCCAACAATCATTATAGTGTCCGTACAAGTCCTTTCCAGGATTGTATCTCTTTGGATCTACTGGTCCCGCTCCGGGATCTACATCAAATACTCTCAAAGTAACCATAACACCATCTGTTATATCCCTGTCTGGACAACAGAAATATACATCATCATCATACCATACTTCATTGTTCTTCCAGTTTCCATTCGCATCTTTGTATCTTGGTGTACTCAATTTGTCATCTCCATTCAATTCCTCACAACCTCCATCATAGTCGCCATTCATATCTGTTCGCAATACTTTAAAATGTACCGGCTCACAGTTGTCAAATGATCCTGAATCAAAATCTTCTGCACTTACTCTGGCATTACCCATCGCTGTCAAAGATACTTGCTTGTATTGCTCACAGGCAGCTATCGGTGGATTTCCATCAAATACTACCATATCCGCACATGCTTGTGATGTATTACCGCAATTATCTATCGCGTGGTAACATATCTCATATGTTCCTCTTGGTACTCCCAATACTGTCCATGTCTCCCAAGGATCTACATATCCGTTTCCGTTGTCATCTCCTGTCAATGTTCCTGCATTGGTAGTTACACTCCATCTTGGATATGCATCACAGTTGTCCGCCAAATGCATTATCGCAGGTACTTCTATATCTGCATTACATACATACGCTTTTGTCTTGAATCTCAAATCTTCAGGTGCCATAAATGTTGGCGCTGTATTATCTGTTATCCTTATTAGTTGTATATTTTTATATATACCACCTGTACAATCATCTACTACTGTCCATTCTCTCAATATCTTTGTTCCACATGATAATGGATATGTTTGATCTTTGTAGAATACTTCTATCGTTCCACATGCATCATTGAATCCTGCCGGCGCTCCTGTATATGCAGGATCAGGATTACCGTTTGCATCTACAGGATATCCTGTATTACATTCCAACATTGGATTGTGTCCTGGTACATCATCCCAGTTTACAGGCCATTCCATATTTGATAAATCTATTCCTTTGAAGAAATAGTCTGATGTACATGTTGCTGTCATTCCTGAAACGTCTGTCGCTGTATATACTCTCTTAACTATATAGGTTCCACAATCAGGTCCGTCTGTTACTGTTTGTGTCCATGTTAATGTAGCTCCACAATTATCTGTTACCGTTGGTAATGGGAAGGCATAATTCACTCCTTCTTCAAAACAACCTGCAAATTCGCATTCCGCTCCATATACTGTCTTTGCAAAATATACTTCTTCTCCCGCAGGTGGTACAATTGAAATTGAGTGATCTCCTTGGTACTCTGCATCAAAATCACTTACTACTATATAGTATGTAGTTCCTGCTACCAAATCAACTGTATTGTCAAGGTTTCCTCCGTTTGTAGGTTCCTCGTAGAACAATCCTGATGATCCTAATACGTATCCGCCCATTCCGTCAACCATGTTCTCACATGCATCTACTGCATTAAATGGCGCATCAAATACTCCAACTACCATTTTATTCCCGTCTGTTCCTGTAATTGCATATGTTCCTGTTCCTGAAACTGTAATTGCATATAAATCATAATAGTGATTTCCTAAATCAGGTACTTGATCGCCTGTACCGAAATCCCAACAATCCATATGTAGGTTCGCTGTCAAATCATGATCCGTAAATGCTCCTGATATCGTGCCGGGTACTACTGCTCCTGCTGGAAATTCTCCTCCCTCAGGACATACACACTCAATTGTTGGTGGTATCTTGTCTAATACAGTAATCTCACTCCAACAGTTATTTCCTGACTCATCAAATATCCCCACAAAATAGTGTCCTAATGGCACTGGATTTGCTACATTCCCGGGAGTATTAAATGGAGCTGTTGGCATATAATCATATATCTCAACTCTATAATCATCATAACATCCGTATGGACCACCCTCTAAAATATCATCTGCTGTAATTGTAGCTATACAATCCGCATCAACTGATACTGGTACATGATCATTACATGCTAATGAGCTTGTTGGTGTTTGGAATTCTTCTACTCTTAAGTCAAATGAACAACTATCTGTCTTAACACCACCTTCCAATAAATATAATTTTACTGTCTCTGTATTTCCTTTACAGATTGGATCTCCAATCGCAGGTCCCTCTCCTAATACTATTCCGTCTGTAATCTCAGTTCCACCAAATGTGAAGTTACTCAAAACTGATTCAGCTCCACAATCAAGTCCATCACGAGAATTAATCATAATAGCAATATGATCTCCTGCTACCATATCCAATTCATAAGTTCCGTTTTGTGTGTCCGCGCCAAATGGATCATAAAGATCATAATAATTAAAACTATTTGAAACATCTGCTGTAGGTATTCCGTATCCAAATCTATCCCAATATGCACCGTATGGATCTTCGTTTGTATAAGCCCAGTCAAATTTCAACTTTCCATCAAAAGGAGCTACAAAGTTGACAACCGTCCAAGCCCATTCTATATTAGCTCCAATACCTGTACATCCACCACCTTCATCATAAGATTCCATTCCAAATGACGCAGGCAAGTTTAATGTCATACCTGTTTGAGCTCCGTTTCCGGGTCCATTCAATGTATAAGGTACTGTCCAATCAATAGGTGTTATAGCTGGCTCTCCCTCAGTATAAGTGGAGATATCAAAATCTCCAACAAATCCACTAATCACTTGAGGAGCCGTTAATATAGTATCAAAATCAGTATCGCAATCACCCATAGTTCTTGCTTCGTATTGTGCAGGCCAACAACATTCCCCTGCATCAAGATAAATCACTTGATCTCCGGGACAATTAAGTTTGCAGTTTGATGCAGCTGGAGGTCCTGCATCAAACGCAGAAACCACTACATTGTCAACCGCAAATCCCCAGTTCCAGCCACCTTCATCATCATATATAAATCTAACTTGAAAATCGGCATTATTATAAGCTGAAATATCAATGTCTTCATGACCATTTGAGTCATCGTCTGCTAAAAACACTTGAACCCATGCAGCACCGTCATATACTTCTACTATAAAATCACCGTCCCCAGCTACTGCTTCATGTTCCCAGTCAAAGCTAAATAAATTTCCACCTCCCATTAAATCCATAACAGGTGAAATAATATACAACCTACCATCCGGATTATTAGCATCATCATCCGCCACGGCTTGGCTTCCTGAAAATCCTGCAGCAGGATTAAAGTTATAATAACCGTCTGTGCAATCAAAAGTAAATGTTGCATTGCCACAAGTACCAACATCATTCGCAAATGCAGCATCATCTGCATCCGTTGTCCAACCTGCCGGCAATACACCACCATCGAAGTTCTCATTAAGAACATCTACTTGAGCGTTTGTTGTAAAGGCAAAAGCCATTACCATAAATAAAAATAATATTTTTTTCATAAGATTGAGTTTTGGTTTAAATTAAATTTTCGTCTTTTTATTTCTTGAGTAAATTTTCATACTCATCACGTACAGCATCTAAATGCGCAACCAACTCCGGCATATCTGCAGGAATTCTTGACTTGGCAATATCATAAGTAATACTTAAAGCCTCCTTGACATCTCTGGAAGCCAACTTAAACATAACTGATCTTCCAAACATGTGGCGTAATTCGTTAACTTTTTCATCCACCATCTTTGGTGTTAAGGCTTGATTCACTTTTGCAAAAGTATGAACCTCCTTTGGTAACTGAGAAAGATGGCTTTCCAAAGCCCTCTTAGCTTCTCTTTTCGTAATATACTGAGCACTCGCACTTGAAGCACTTAGCATAAATAGACCTATCAATAAAAATAGCGGTAACACCATCTTCATCTTAAGCCCTAAAAAATTCAAATTCATTTTTTTCATGAGATTGAGTTTTGGTTATTAAAATAATTTTTTTCGGTTAACCCATAGTACTACCCTACGGATAATATTGGGATAAAACAATACAATCATGCCTTTGCACGATTTTGAATAAAAATTCACCCTGTAGCAAACAAGACCGCCAAAGTTATAAAATATAACCACAACAAGCTATCTTATCTTTTTAATTTTCGTCTTTAAAGGGTTCGTCTAAATCCTTACCATACATAAGCTTAGGTATAAAAAAATATCTTATACACGAAATCTTTATGTATGCAGCGACAAAGTTATTAATAAAATCTAATATATCAATAAAAAAAATCACTTTTTTATTTAAAAAATTCTCATACAAAAAAATTCAATGTATAAATATCTATTTTTTAGCAGTGTCTGCACAAAAACAGTTTATTTTTTAAAATTCCTGTAATATTACCGTACGTATCAATCTAAATGGGGGCATTTCATTTTTTTGCTTTCAGGCTTTATTTGATAAGGGACTCGTATATACTACTCTGAATCTTTGATCTAAAGTTGTATTTGTACAGTTTGCGATTCTTCATTGTAGGATATGTACGATTGGAAAGGAATATATAAACTATGTTTTTTTCAGGATCAGCCCAAATCCCGGTACCGGTAAACCCATAATGTCCAAATGTACCCGTAGATGCCAACTCCGATATATTGCAGACTTTGTTTTTATCCAATTCTTTCATATCCCAACCGATTCCTCTTCTTGTTGAATTTTTGAATCTTGTCGTAAATGAATATATGGTGGGATAGCTAAAAAACTCTTTTTTCCCATATATTCCTTTATTCAATATCATCTGTAATAATCTTGCCAAATCTCTACTGGTGGAAAAAAGACCGGCATGACCACTTACACCTCCGAGCATAGCTGCCCACATATCGTGTACGTAGCCTTGTACAACTTGGTGTCGCCAATATTCATCTTTTTCAGAAGGAGCGATTGTTGTTTTGGGAAACTTCTTCCACGGGTTATAAGTAGTTCTCTTTAATCCCATAGGCCGGTAAAAATTACTCTGAACATATTTGTCCTCCGTCTGGCCGGAAACTCTCTCAACTACTTCCTTGGTCATAATCAATCCCAAGTCACTATATTTGTATTTCCTTTCTGTAAGCATTGGACTTTCCAACAACAATGACCATAAAGTGTCTTGATAATCTTTTCTCAGGTACATATTATCAGCAATCTTAACTGTAAAATTTCCTTGTTTACTTTTTCTGTAATAGCGTTTGGAAGGAATAGCTACACCATTTACAGTATCCAATGTCTGTTGATATGCGGGAATCCACGGTTTAAGCCCGGCATGGTGAGCCATAGCATCCATGATTACCACATCTTTTTTGTTACTCACATCTATTTCTCCATCCAAATAATCCGAAAACTTATCAAAAACACTAAGTTTTTTCTCATCCTGCAGTTTCATCATAGACAAAGTCGTCGCCATTACTTTTGTCACTGATGCCAAACCGTAAATATCCTTGTGCTTCACTTTCCGCTTTTTAGCATATGTCCAATAACCATAGCATTTATCAAATACAATATTCCCATCTTTTGCCACTAAAATTTGACATCCCGGTGCAGCAGCAGAATCAAACATCTCCGCGACAATCCTTTCTATTTTTGTATCCAAAGAGTCCGTACTTAATCCCACATACTCGGGAATAGAATATCCCATAACATAGGATTTTTTTATATCGATACCATCTCCTGATTTAAAACTCTTAGACACAGTCACCGGCAATTTTCCAGAAACATCAAATACTCCCAAAATAGCTTGTGCAGCCATATCTTGAGCCATAGGGTCGTCCTCGTAAGCTAAAACAATACTATAGCTATTATCAAATAATTGCAATACATAAGGAGTCCCAAAAACCGCAAGCGTCATATTTTTTTTCTTATTCAAGCGTTTTATCAGTTCCAATTCATTCTTAGAAATTCCAAAACCTGATAAAACACTTTTTTTATAGTTGTGCAAACCTACGATTACCTTATCATAGTCTTTTAACTTATCCAAATAAACAGCAATGTCTTTTTTTGAAATATTATGAGGAATATCGAATTGTTTAGAATCCAAATATGTATCAAATCGTTTTTGAAACTTTGTCTTTTGGCCGGAACCTATGCTCACTATCGCAATTTTTTTTGAATATTGTTCAGGCAATAAAGGGATATTGCTTTTGACATTCCCAAGAAAAGTGATAGCATTTCTATACAAATTTTCTTTTAAAGCCAAATATTTATTCTTATTCAAATCTTTAACAATATTATCTTTTTTCAATTCAGGAGAATCATACAATCCTATATTGTATTTAGCAGTCAATATTCTAATAACCGATGCATTTAATCTTTCCTTTGATATTTTTCCGGTTTCGACAGCTTTTTTGATTGCATTAAATGCTTCAATGAATTTTGAAGGTAATTCTAATATATCATTTCCTGCCAAAAAAGCTTCTACAGCAGCTTCTCCGGATGAAAAATACTTAGATACCCCTTTCATAGCAAGTGCATCAGTAACAATCAGTCCTTTATACTTGAATGAATCTCTTAAAATACCTTTAATAGCTTTTGCGGAAAGAGATGTTGCTCTATTTTTCCTATTGTCTATACTTGGTATATGCAAATGAGCGGTCATAATGCTTTTCGCACCTTGTTGAATAAGCATTTTGAATGGAAATAACTCAACATCCCATAATCTCTTTTTGCTCAAATCCAGCACCGGCAGATCTTTGTGTGAGTCAACATCTGCATATCCGTGTCCCGGAAAATGCTTGATACAAGAAATTATATTTTTACTTTGCAAACCTTTCATGTATGCATAGCCTTTGCTGGCTACATTTTTTTTATCATCCCCGAAAGACCTGTCGTTGATAATAGGATTGTTGGGGTTATTATTGATATCCACTACCGGCGAATAGCTAAAATTAACGCCAATTCGATTGAGCTGTTCACCGATTTCATAACCCATCTCATAGATAAGTCTGTTGTTCCTTATCGCTCCCAAAGTCAATTGCTTTGGGTAAGATATTGCGTCATTGAGTCTCATTCCAAGTCCCCATTCAGAGTCCATAGCTATAAACAAAGGAATTTTGGATAGTTTCCGATACCTCTTTGTCAATTCAATTTGTTTTAAGGCTGAGCCTTTGAAAAAAGCTAATCCGCCAACATTATATTTTTTTATTAAAGTTTCGACATAATCCAAATCCTTTTTACCCCAATTCGATTGAGCTCTAATCATAAATAATTGCCCTACTTTTTCATCAAGAGTCATTTGATTCAATTGATCAAATACCCATGAATCATTAAAATCATTTTTGGTACTGCTATCAATATTGATGCTAAAAAATAATATAAGCAAAATCAAAATACGCTTCATTTTTTCATTCATTTATTTTTCTCAAAAACTTTGGGGTCAATTTTCCTCGCAATATCGTGATACTTTTTCCCTTTCTCACTATCTCCATTATTGTAATAAGCGTTACCGAGATTCAAATTTGCTCCTGCATTATCAGGATTGATCTTAAGCGCTCTTTCAAAAAATTCTATAGCTTTTAATTTATTACCAACCATAGCATTTGCAACTCCATTAAGTCTCAACGTCTCATAATCTGTATCATCCATTTCCAAGGCTTTGCCTAAATACAAAAGAGCCTGTCGCATATCTTGTTTTTCCTCTCCATAATATTTCCCTGCATCCCTGTATGTTATAGCCAAGTTCTTTTTTGCATCCTTATAATTAGGAGCGAGCTTCAATGCTTTTTTATAAGCCCCAATAGCTTTTTTATACTCTTTTAGGAAATAATAGGCGTTGCCTAAAATCAAATATGCATTTTTATATTTTGGATGTATTTGAACTGCACGATTCAAATAAGCTATTGCTTGGTTTAGCATTTTAGCTTTTTTCGCTTTATTCTTTTCCTTGAATGCAGCATCAACAAGACTTCCTCCCGCTGCATTCAATGCTTTTGCACTATTGGACGATATCTTGACATCGGTGGTAAAAAGCGTAAAATCATCTTTCCAAACTTTATTTCGCGAAAATGTTTTGACGCTATAAGCCAATAATAGCAATGCCATAAGACCAAATGACAAGTATTTTCTCCAAGCGAATATATGATACAATAGCAATCCTGTCAATAGGCTAAATCCAAAAGAAGGCAGAAACAAAAATCTCTCAGACATATTGGTACCAACCGGAAAAACTATATTTGATACAATAGACAATGTAACCAAATAATAAAATATCGCAAATGTCAAAACTTTAGATTTTTTATAAGATTTTATCGCAACAAATATTATAACGATATAGAACAAAGCGCTTAATATAACTTCCCAATCACTAAAACTCATAATCGATATTTGTCTGGGATAATAATCATTTGTCAATGGATGAGGGAAAAACAACAGAAGAATATATCTGCCTAAAGTATAAATAACAGTCGCCATTTTTTCAGCAGGCGTAAAGTGCACTAATGTACCACCGGAAAATTTCAAAAACGGATTGTTCATCAACTCCATTTGATTACTTCCAAAATCAAACCCTAAAATATAGGTTCTAACAAACAAAAACAGAAAAGACGCCAATAAAAAAGGAGAAAGTATCTCAAAATAAGATTTCTTCCTGTCTTTGATAAAAAGATAATAAATCAAAGGAACAACTGCAATAAATGTAATAGCATTTTCTTTTGAAAACAACGCAAGTAAAAATATAAAAAATGTATAATTGCGGTATTTGATTTCTTTGGTCCTAAACCACTTGATCGAATAAATCACAGCAAAAAAGCTAAATAGCATAGCAAAAATTTCGTCCCTCCCCTTGATATTGGCTACCACTTCCGTATGAACAGGATGAGAAATGTATGCAATAGTAGATACAAATATTAAAAAAAACTTTAGTTTCCTGTTTTTCACATTCAAAAACATTAGAGACAAAAGCTTATACATCACTATACCGAGCAAACCATACAAAACGATATTTATAAAATGACTTACCGCGGGATTCTGTCCAAAAAATTGTGTTTCGATTGCAAATGAAACCAAACTCAAAGGTCTATATCTACCTCCGGAAACCAATTTGGCTTTCCCCCTTTTCTTAAAAAAACCGTAAAACGAATCATTACTCAATATGCCGGGAATACCGGACAAGCCATTCTTGGTAAACATATTGTCCGTGATGACAATCGCATCATCTTGGGCGTAATCATTAAATAAAGTATTTGAGTACAGTAGAACAGAAAAAAAGAAAATAATTATCAAATGCATTTTAGTGTTTTCGATAAATATCCCATTTGGCAAACTATGCTTTCTTACTGGTTTTCTTTTTTTTCCTTTGTGTTTCATGATAAAAAATGCAAATATTTGGTTGCAATAATTTCCAAATATAATCAAACCATTCAGGTTTTAGGTAATATTATGAAAAAAATCAATAATACCGAAATAAAATTTTGATTGCACCACCATTATTAATCGATTTGGTAAAATACACTTCGTCAAAGGATTTCAACAGAGCTTCTATTTCCATTTTCAATGCTCCGGTACCTATGCCATGTATTATAGTCACATCAAGCTGTCTTCGTTCAATACTTTTGAGCAAAAACTCTTTTGCCCTTTCTATTTGATACGAAACTATCAATTCCGGAATTTCATTTTGCATTGCAGGGGCAAGTTTTTCGATATGAAGATCAATCGTATTGGTATATTTGCTTTTCTTTGGTTTTGGAAAATAAGTTTTAGATTTTGGTAGATTCTGAGGAATCTCATCTTCAGGCAATAATTCTATATCGCTCAAGTCAACCAAAAACAATTTATTTTCGACTTTGATTTTTGCTTTATTATTTACTTCACCCTCAAACTTCCCTTTTCGACCCGAGGAACATATTTTAACCCAATCTCCAATCCAATATTCAGACATTATTATTATTTTTCAATTTTATACTAACTACAAGAAAACACATCAAATCTAAGGTCTTGTTTTGAAATAACAAAAAAAATTTTTGAATGATTTGTTAATATTCATCCAAAAGCTATAAAAGATAATCAAAATAAGGTTATTTTGCAAAGGAAAATTCGGGTTTTCACAATTCGATATAGTATTTAATATGGTGAAAAGAAAACAATAATTATGAGACTTTCTATTGAAGATTTCCTGGAACGGGCGAAAGAAAGTCCTGTTGTCGATGTTAGAACTCCGGCTGAATTTGAACAAGGGCATATCCCCGGGGCGTACAACATACCATTATTGAGCGATTCGGAGAGAGTTGTTGTAGGTACATTATATAAAAAAGAGGGAAAGGAAAAAGCATTTATAAAAGCTTTGGAATTTTCGGGCCCGAATATGGCAGAGTTTGTAATAAGAGCAAAAGAAATTGCAAAATCGCATAAAACCAATAAGATTCTTGTCTATTGCTGGAGGGGAGGAATGCGCAGTGGAAGTATGGGCTGGTTGTTCAATAGCGCAGGAATGGAAGCCCATACATTAGAGGGAGGGTATAAGAAATTCAGAGCGCATATTCGAAATACATTTTTAAAGCCAATAGACTTAGTGATATTAGGTGGATATACAGGAAGTGGAAAGACTGAAATTTTGAAGCATTTAGCCAAATCAGAGCAAGTAATAGACCTTGAGGGATTAGCACATCACAAGGGATCGGCATTTGGTTTTATAGGACAAAAAAAACAACCTACAAGTGAGCATTTTGAAAATATCCTTGGAACAAAATGGTTAAACTTGGATTATAGTAAAAGAGTTTGGCTGGAAGATGAAAGCAGAAATATCGGAAGTGTGTATTTGCCTGAAGAAATATATAGAAAAATCAGACTTGCTCCGGTGGTGTTTGTAGATATCCCAATCGAAATAAGAGTAGAAAGACTGGTAAATGAATATACGGGATTCGAAGATAAACACATCGAATTTGCACTCCAAAAAATCAAAAAGAGGATAGGAGGATTGAATTATAAATTAGCGATTCAAGCACTCCGTGAAAACAATTATCGAGAAGTAGCCAAAATAGCACTTACATACTATGACAAAGCCTATAAATACGGTATAAATAAAAGAAAAGAAGGTTCAATTACTCCAATAAAAATAACAAAAGACAAACCAAAAGATACAGCTAAAACCATTTTGAAATTAATATAAATTAATCTTTAAAACACAGTTTTTTTTTATTGATTTGAAAATGTGATTTTTTTTTAATAACTTTATGACTGAATAGTAAAATTGTTGTTGTAAACATCAACAAAACACTAACAAAACGGCAAACGATTGGTAATTATTAAAACGAATCAGTATGGAATACAATATAAGCAATTTGGATATTATTGAGAATGGGAAAGACAGAAGTTTTCTTGAAGAAAATATTGAAAAATTCATAAAAAAAATGTCTATTATCCCTAAGAGATACAGGAAGTCAAATGTTGTGGATATCAACCTGTCTGCATCAGATGACCAGATATCTATCAAAATTTCTACTGTGCTTTTTTCCGGAGAAATCACAAGCAAACAAAAGGCAAGTTCAATACAAGATCTCGTTCCTGAAATCTTTGATGAATATACCGAGAAAATCGCAAAGGAAATAGAGAGTAACCGAAAGCAATTTTCAATAAATCAAAGAAACGAGTTTCTAAAATCAACTGCACTTGATAAGGAATACCTGTTAAGTCTTGACGATTCTGAAAAGAACAAATTATTTAACTCTCTAATTCCCATTTTCCTAAATGGACTAAAGGGCTATGTAAAAAGAAGAATTCTTTCTGCAAAAAGAGCAAATATCAAAGCTCTTAGCAATATAGATTATGAGGATGTTGTTAATGAAGTTGTACTAAGGACATACACAATATTTGAGAATTATATCGAAAACATCAAAGACTTAAATATCTGGTTAATACAAACAGCAGATACTGTACTGAATGAGATTTTGGACAATTTCAAATCGGATGACCTTAGCTATGAAGACTTGGTAAATAAAGAACTTGGGGAATTGGAAGAAAAGTTTACAGTTGACGGAGGTGGACATATAGTGATGACAGAAGAGCTGGAAGAATATGAGGATTTGGGAATAGAAGAAATAATCTTGGCATCCAAGGGGGAAAACGACTTTGTCGATAAACTTGATGTTAGCAAAAGTAAGCTTAAAGACAAGATTTACGATGAATTGATCAAATTGCCTTTACGATACCAATCCATATATGACTTATACTTTTTTGAGCATTTGGATTATGACGAAATCGCTATAATTAAGGATATGAAGGCTATTGAGATTGAAGCGATTATAATATCAATCAAAGATCTTCTAACCGAAAAACTTTTTGATTAATAGTTAAATTATCAGGATATAAGTGTCTTTTGAAAAAAATGACGTCTTAAAATAAAGAAATTATATTCTGAGTTTTATGAAAACAAAAAACCGGGGTATTGATTAAGTTTTTTAAAGCGATTTTTAATAAAATATCATTTGCTAAAGCATCTGATGATGAGTTGGTGAGAAAGTATCAAGAAACTTCTAATACGAAATATTTTGATATTTTGTACCAAAGACACAACAGTAAAGTATATGGTAAATGCTTGTCAATGCTCAACGATGAGAACATGAGCAAAGATGCTCTTCAAGATATTTTTTTAAAGGTCCTTTTGAATATTTCTAAATTTAATTTTAAATCCAAATTTACTACTTGGGTATATTCTATCACATATAATCATTGTATTGATGTGATTAGGAAAGAAGGAAAATTGAAAACAGAAAAAGATGATTTTGCGACTTTCAGCCGTGAGATTGATGATAATGACAGCTATGCTGAGGAAGAATTATTGAGAATCAAAGTACATAAGTTGGAACTTGTATTGGATTCTATTCCGGCAAAAGACAAAGCATTATTATTGATGAAATATCAAGGCGGGCTGTCGATAAAAGAGATATGCCTGATACTAAACAAATCTGAAAGTGCTGTTAAAATGGGAATAAAAAGAGCAAAAGAGAAAAGCCTTAAAAAATATCGTGAACTCTTTAAATAAAAAAGAAGATTATGAAAATAAAAAACAATTTCCAAGAATTGGAAAGCTATAAAATAAAAAAACATGGAGAAGCACCCAAAAATATTCAGGATAATATTGAAAAAAATCTGGTTTTTTTCAAGACAATCGGCCATACAGTAGAGCTATTTACAGATAAATTTATTAAGACTTTTATTAAAATGAACGGCTAATCAAAATAATTTAATATGATAAATCTTTTTAACTGGGAAGGGACAAAATATTTGAGTGATATGTTGGGTAAATTGTTTTCAATAGTACCTAATATCGTTTCGGCATTGCTAATTCTGATTATCGGAATTTTTATTGCTAAAATCATTTCAAAACTTGTAATGAAAATCCTTAGAAAGATTAAAATCGATAAAATTTCCGATAATCTTCAAAATATAGAGTTTATCGATAAAATGAACTTTGATATTAGACTAAGTACTATTATTGGTAAGTTTTTGTTTTATTTTTTGGTATTGGTAATTCTCGTTATTTCAACAGATATCCTCGGGATGCCCATAATATCAAATCTAATCGTCAGTATTTTCAATTTTATCCCTAATCTTTTGGTTGCTTTATTGCTTCTCATCTTTGGCATCTTACTCGCCAATTGGTTAAAAGGGATTGTATATACTGTTGCCAAATCACTTGGATTGCCGTCGGCTTCAATCATTTCCAACCTCGTATTTTACTTTATTTTCATCAATGTCTTGATAAGCGCATTAGTCCAAGCAAAAGTCAATATCGGATTCTTTTCAACCAATTTAAGTCTGATTATTGGAGGGGTTGTTTTTGCATTTGCACTTGCATATGGTCTGGCTTCAAAAAATATCCTGTCTAATATTATATCTTCATTTTACTATAAAAATACATATAATATTGGCGATTATGTTAAAATTGGAACATACGAAGGGGAAATTTGTTCAAAAGATAATTTTAGCATTACTTTGTGCTTTGAAAATAAAAAAATAGTGATTCCTATCAGTAAATTAAACGAAATGGAAGTAGTAGTAATCACTTCAAAAGATTAAAATTATGAACTATTTACTAAATTAAATTATGAACTAAATTAAATTAAATTATGAAAAAACAAATTTTATTACTTTTTGCAATATTATTAATGGGCGGAATCGCTTCTGCTCAAGAGCTTAATGTGGATGAGCTAAAAGCTCAAATAGCTGAAAAATCCGCTACACTTGCTAAACATCAAGCTAAAATTGACGCGCTAAAAGCTGAGATTGCAGGTATCCAGAAGGAAATTGATCTCGCCTCAGGTTGGAGATTCAACACAGGTGGAATAATAGGATTCTCATTGGCCGGATTCCAAAATTGGAGCAAACAATCCAATCCAAACTCTAAAGTATCAGATATAAAAGGATTATTTAATGGTGCTGCGTTATTGGATAAACCTAAATATTTTTGGAGAAACGAAGGTCAGATTAATGTAGCTTGGCAACAACTGGTATTGAATGATAAAGAAGCGACTGACGAACAAAAGAAATATCAAAATGTAGCTGATATCTTTACATTAACATCTTTGTTCGGCTATAAAATCACTCAAGATATAGCAATATCCGCCTTGGGACAATACAATTCGTCTATAGTACACAATTTCAATAATCCCGGGATTTTAGACCTTGGAGTTGGAGCCACTTGGACTCCTCATCAAGTTCCTAATTTTGTATTGACGGTTCATCCTCTTAACTACCATATGGTATTTCAAAAAGGTGATGTTGAAACTAAATCAGCCTTAGGAGCAAAAGTATTCGCAAGTTATTTCACAAATCTATACAAAGGTGTTAAATGGACAACAAATCTTAATGGATTCTTGGAATATGGAAAATCAACCCCAAGTTTGAATGAATATACATGGATAAATACACTTTCTCTACCTGCATGGCATGGTATAGGTATCGGAATTGGTTTTGGATTGAGAAATTCAGCTTTGGAATCACCTGATTTGCAATCTTACTATAATGTAGGATTGTCATACAGTCTATAATATTTCTTTGAACATAAAAAAAGGCGAGGAAGAAATTCCTTGCCTTTTTTTATGTTTTCATTTTCTTTTTATCTTACTACCGTTACTGCTCCTCTATACAATATCACTCTATCATCCATAAACTCAACCTCTATCAGATATACATATACTCCCGGATTGACTTTCTTCCCTCTGTATGTTCCATCCCAAGCTCCGACATTGCCTGAGGCCGGAAGAAGATTAGTCTCTTCATACATTAGATTGCCCCATCTATCAAATATTTTGAAGTAATTCACTTTTTTGATACCTTTACCAATAGTAATCTTAAATTCCTCATTCAATCCATCGCCATCGGGAGTAAAGATATTGGGAACATATACATTTCTAAATGTATTTACAAAGACATTCACCTCCCCCATGGCTTCACAGCCATCCGGATTGACAACAGTCGCTATAAGTTTACTGTCTTTAAATGCATTTATTTTTAACTCTGTATGCAAATCATTCAAATATTCATAGCTAATCGAAAGGGTATCGATTATCCATTTTACATTTGAAATATTAGTATTGGTGTTAAGACTCACCGTTTTGGAATCTCCCAAATCAATTTCGATATCATTACCCAAATCAACAATTATCTCATCAGGTTGTCTTATCAATATATCATCTTCCTCTTTGCAGCCCTCCGAATCAAACACGGTTACTAAATACGGCTCTTTGCTACCATACACTTCAATACAAGAACCGTAAGGATAAACCGATCCTCCATTCAAACTAAAAGAATATGCCGGTCCTGCCCCACCATAAACGGTATCCAAATAAATACAAGTCTTATCACCAAAGCACTTAATCGTATCTTTTTGTTTCGCAATAAATCTCAATATCGCTTGTCCTTTTAGTTCGTAGCTCGTTGTAGCTTGACAACCCTTATGGTCTGTAACGGTTATTGTGTACAATCCCTTTGGTAAGCCGCTTGCAAGATTGGTTGAAGAAACATCAGGATTCCATTTAAAAGTGTATTGACCATCGGTATTCCCTCCGGAGAACTTTACTTTTATCTGACCCGAATCTTCCCCCGAACAATTTACATCTTTGGTATTGAATGAGTCAATTTCCACTATCAATTTATCCGGTTCGACCATCGTAATAGAGTCAATTATCGCACAACCATTGGCATCTTTGATCTCGATATGATAAGTCCCCGCACATAGCCCTGTCCCTACAGCACCTATTTCAGCAGTTTCCTGCCACTTGTAGAAATATGCTTTATCATTACCTCCTTTTGCTTTGATGATAGCACTACCATCACAATCTCCAAAACAAGTAGGTGTAAACAATTGTACTTTGTCGATTGTAATTTTATCCGGGATACCAATTTCGAATGAATCTTTTTTGGTACAAGAGTTTCCATTAATGGTATTATATGTGACAGTATAATAATTTTTACCTCCAGGCAAATTATCAACAGTCACAATAGAACCGGTTTTATTTCCTGAGTCAAACATAAATCTATATGCTCCTGTTGGGTTATCACCTCCGCTTGCTTGGATAATCACTTTACCGTCGGAGTGAAGTCCGTCATTGCAACTAATACCTTTCAAATCCAATAGCTTTGTTTGAATTGGAGGAGCGCCTTTCACTTCCACAGAGTCTATAGTCTCACATCCATTGCCGTAACTAATGGTAACCATATATGTTCCTGCACCCACATTGGAGATACATTTTGTATCTTCACCACTGCTCCATTTGTATTCAAACCCGGTATCATCGACATCAACATTGATACAGGCACTACCTAAAAAGCCGCCTGTTTCCCCTTCTGCACATTCTGCATCACTTGAATCAAATGTATAATCAAAAGCTTTTCCGGCGATTAATTCTATTGTATCTTTCACAGTACATTTATCATCACTCACTTCAACGACATAGACTCCTTCACCAACACCGGATAATGTATTTGAATCATCTCCGATATCAGTACCGTTTTTTGTCCATTTATACTTTATATTTCCTGCACTATTGCTCGCTTCGACCACTATATCGGTAGTAGAGCCGGCATTACAAAGCAAATCATACTTAATAGTGTCTATTTTCAAAGCTCCCGGAGCAACATCAATTGTAAAAGAAATATCCTGTTCACAGTCATTTGCATCGGTAAGTACAATAGTATAATCACCGGGTTTAAGATTTTCAAATCTGTGTTTCGTACCGTAAGCATTGACAATTACATCATTTCCAATTCCGGAAAGGGTAAACGGTAAAACACCACCGGAAGTTATGTTTAGTATTGCCCAAGCCGAGCCATCTTGGAGACATTGTGCAGTTGTTTTTTCAATCTGGCTCCACTGAATCGGATCAGGTTCATCCAAATCAATGGTATCCATAATACTGCAACCTGTAATAGAATCGGTAAATGTGAATATCTGTGGAGTTGCTCCCATATTCTCAACCAAAATAGTATTGGCATCCAATTTTGTGGCTGTTGGAAACGGGAAATAAGTATAATCAACTTTAAAATTATCTTTATCAAAGCCTTTCAAATCAACATTGAAAGTAACTTTACCATCCCTTTCGCCATTGCATTTCACGTCTGTAGCTGTACTAGATATTTCCATTTGGTAACGCGTGGGTATTTCCAATTCGTATTCCTCTTTGCAAGCGGGATAATGAATTGCATCGCTTTGAACCAATACATTAACCTTTCCACCACTTATATTTTCAAATACGGCCGAATCAAAAGTGTTCTGAATAAACAAATCATTTTCTGATTGGACTTTGATTGTATATCCATTAACAGGATCAACAAAATCACCTGTAACAGCTATTTTGATTTTCCCATTGAGATCTCCGACACAATTTGAACTATCGAGAACTACAATATCAGCATTCAATCTTTCAGTATTAAGAAAAGCGAAAGTATCTGTTTTACATCCGGTATGTGTGGTTAATGTTACACCGTAATATCCGTTTTTTAAATCTTTCAGAGTATCTTGGTTATAGATTCCATTTGACCATTCAATGGTGTGGCTTGGAGCAAACTGTCCATCTTTCACAGTAAACGAAATCTGCCCATCATCCCAACCAAAACAATGTGGAGGACTAACTGTTAAGTCTTCAAACTCTACAGGATTTGTCTTTGATATAAATACATTTTGGGTCTGTGTATCAGCATTAGCATCAATAACTTCAATAGTATAGGTTTTGTTGGAATACAATCCATAGACCGTAAAAGGCTCACCCGCCAAAGCCGAAGGAATGGAACCGGATTCTACAATAGTCGCCCCATCCTTTATATTATAAGTATATGGTCCCACACCATTAAATACCTTAAAAGTAAGAGATGCCACAGGATCATTGGACTCTGTTCCGCAATAATTAGCGCTCACATAAAGTCCGGCTGGTGGATCAATGCAAATCAAACCGGGCTCCAACAATGGATAAATATCTCCATCTGCATCCGACAGATTAAAATTTGAAAGCAATACCGGATAACATTCCCCGGGTTCACCAATTAGTCCAAAACAAATAGGTACTAAATCCTTTTCTTGTATGAATGTTGTTGGCACTACTATATCCCCATACAATCCAAACGAACCAGGAACCTGGAAACCCAACTTCAATTTAAATAGGTTTAGATCCGGAGGCAAATAATTTATAAAATCCAAACCATTTGGGTTATACAGAACCCTACCTAAAATATATTCTACCTCATTAAAATTTCTTGCAGAAAGAGTAGTACATACAGTATCCCCAACCATTCCATGTACTGTATCCAGTTTCATTACAGTGTTAACTCCTCCTTTTGATACTACTAATCTATTATTGTCATTGCATGAATAACCGTCCTCAATATGTACAACAAAATTTCCATAATTTGGAAGTTCAACAGTAACTCTATCTCCGTGAGAAAAATTTTGTGTCAAAACCACTCCTTTTTTATTATCTCTATAATCGTAATCATATACTTCAATATAACTATAATTAACTGTTTTTCCTTGTGACTTATAGAATTCGGGAGTTCCGCCTTTTACTATAAAGCTAACTTTCAATGGATCTCCATCGACATTGTAAACAATATCCGAAATTGTTATGGGATTTAGATAGACAACGGGAAATGATTGATCTGCACCTACTTTCACACATTTTCCACCATTTTCAAAATATCCCCTCCTCCCTTTTCTCACATCATAGGTAATGGGTGCATAATACATAAGGGTCGCGGTTGAGCCAACAGGATTAACAAAATCATTAAACGATTTGGAGCCTGCATAATATCCATTCTCAAATTCTATATTTCCGTTTAATTCTCCTGCACTTATAACGAGATTTTGCGGATCTGTCCAAAGTTTGAAATCTTTGTCGAGTTTTATGTCTGCTTCTGTATTACCATATCTTGTAGGTTTATCACTGTACCAACAATAGCCAATTCCGGGAGGTGTCACAGGATCAGGATCGCTTTGAAGATCAAAATCGTTGTTATGCTCTAATAGAAATCTGTCTTTCCAACACAAAAACACAGTGTCGGATAAATCATGCCTCGTGCTTTGACCATAAAATGCTTTCATCCCTTTAATCGTTCCGACATCGTTTTTGCATTGAGAAGAAAGACTTAAAGAAAAAGCCAAACTAAAAAAAAGTAATACAACTAATTTCTTAAATATTTCGAAATTCATATCTGATTATAATTTATAATATCTATTTCATTAATTAACAGCACAAATATACGCTTTAATTGGTAAAATGCAGCAAAGTTAATCTAAATATATATATTCCTGTAGTTTTATACAAAAATATATCCAATCCAAATAAGACCATTGCGTTTATTTAGTACCAAAAACAACGGTAAAAATATACGTTTATTTCAATATAGTGCACATTCGTTACACTCTACCTAAGCAAGATGAAAAAAATATAGAAAATGCTGCATTTTGATTAAAACTTTATTTGTTTTATATATCTTTGCCGGCGTGAGTAATTTGGACAATTTGATTGAAAGATACCAATCAAGCAATCAAATAAAGAGGATAATATCAATATTGGACGGAGGTGCTACGGATAAAATCTCTCTCAAAGGTTTTTCCGGAGACATGCCGTATTTTGCCCTGACTGTAACTGCTCAATCTACCGATGATTTGCATTTATTTATTGCGGAAAACAAAGAGAATGCTGCCTATATCTACAATACACTCCAAAACATCCAAGACAAACAAGATATCAGTTTTCTTCCTGATTCTTTCAAAAGACCAATGATTTTTGAGGAACTCAACAACAATAATATTCAAGAGAGAACTGAGATTGTCAACAGGATTTCTTCCGACAATAACAAAATCAAAATACTGGTTACTTATCCGGAGGCATTATTTGAAAAAGTCATAAAACCCTCCATTCTCGAAGATCACAAAATAGTGGTTAAGGTAGAAGAATCTCTTGATATTGATACTATGATTAGTGTACTTGTAGAATTTGACTTTAAGCGTGTCGATTACGTCTATGAACCGGGACAATTTTCTATACGTGGTGGTATTATCGACATCTTCAATTATGCTAATGATTGGCCATTCAGGATAGAGCTTTTTGATGATGAAGTAGAGAGCATCAGGCATTTTGACCCGACAACTCAATTATCGATTCGCAACCTAAAGAAAATATCACTTATCCCAAATGTAAATAGCAAATTTGATAATGAAGATAAAGTATCTTTTTTAGAAATACTGCCAAAATCATCTGTGATATGGATTGAGGAGGAAACAGTTTTATTGGATAAACTGCAACAATGTTTTACCAAACTTGAAGACTTCGAAAAATCCGTTTCATCCGGTGATGAGATTTTGATAAAACTGTTCAAAGAAAAAGCTTTTGTATATCCAAAAGATACAATTTCCCGGATTTCGACTTTCAAAACCATATACATATCGGAATCGACTCAATTCAAAGAAGGTGAAATCATTGAATTTAAGTCAAGACCCCAGCCCAGCTTTAATAAGAATTTTAAACTCCTAATCGACAATCTGGAAAAAAACACAAAAGCAGGCTATGAAAATTATATTTTTGCTGCAAATACCAGACAAATAGAACGATTTTATCAAATATTTGAAGATCTTAATGCTAAAGTTTCATTTCATCCTATTCCGAAATCAATAAAAGAGGGCTTTATCGATGATATATTGAAAATCGCTTGCTATACGGATCATCAAATATTCCAAAGATTCCACAGATACAATCTGCGCAAAGGCTTTTCAAAAGATAAGGCTCTAAGTATGAATATGCTCAAGGAGCTTAGAGTTGGAGATTTTGTAACTCATATCGATCACGGTGTAGGTAAATATATGGGGCTGGAAACTATCGAAGTAAACGGTCGGAAACAAGAGTCCATGAGACTGGTGTATAAAAATAACGATATCCTTTTTGTCAGTATAAATTCAATGCATAAAGTTGCTAAATTTGTAGGCAAAGATGGTACTACACCAAAAGTCGATAAATTGGGTTCTGACCGTTGGAAAAAAATAAAATCCAGAACAAAGAGGAAAATCAAAGATATAGCAAGGGAATTGATCGCCTTATATGCCAAAAGAAAAGCTTCCAAAGGATATCAGTTCAAAGAAGATGATTACTTGCAATTGGAATTGGAATCCTCATTTTTGTTTGAAGACACACCCGACCAGGAAAAGGCAACGATTGCTGTAAAAAAAGATATGGAAAGTCCTCATCCAATGGACAGGCTTATTTGTGGCGATGTAGGTTTTGGAAAAACCGAAATCGCAGTCCGGGCTGCATTCAAAGCCATATTGTCAGGAAAACAGGTGGCTATTTTAGTTCCTACCACCATTTTAGCATTGCAGCACTTTAAAACATTTTCAGATAGATTGGGAAACTTTGCAGTAGAAATAGATTATCTAAACAGATTTAAATCCACAAAAGAAAAAACTCAGATATACAAAAAGCTTGAAGAGGGAAGTATTGATTTAATAATTGGCACTCATGCATTGTTGAGTGACAAGGTAAAATTCAAGGATTTAGGGCTTTTGATCTTGGATGAAGAACAAAAATTTGGTGTCGCAGCCAAAGAAAAATTGCGTAAATTTAAAGTAAATGTTGACACATTGACATTGACCGCTACTCCTATACCAAGGACTTTACAGTTTTCATTGATGGGCTCAAGGGATATGTCTTTGATCAATACTCCCCCACCCAACCGGCAACCAATTCACACCGAAAGACGTACTTTTAACGAAGATTTGATTGTCGAGGCTATCAATTACGAGATTGCAAGAGGAGGACAAGTATTTTTCATTCACAATAGGGTGAAAACACTGGATGAAGTGGCTTCAATTATAAAAAGACTGATTCCCGATGCAAGAATAGTGATGGCACATGGTCAAATGGAAAGCAAAGAACTCGAAAGGAAATTACTTGATTTTGTAGATTATAAATACGATGTATTGGTAAGCACCAATATAATTGAAACAGGTCTTGATATTCCCAATGCCAATACGATGTTTATCAATAATGCCAATCAATTCGGCTTGAGTGATCTGCATCAATTAAGAGGTAGAGTCGGCAGATCCAATAGAAAGGCATTTTGTTATTTGCTCTCACCTCCATTGTCTGTATTGACTCCGGAAGCAAGGAAAAGGCTAAAAACTCTGGAAGAATTCAATGA
>JALVEE010000284.1 GCA_027008645.1 Saprospiraceae bacterium | reverse complement strand
CTTTTCTATTTTACCTGTTGAATAATAGACAAGTGTATACTTAATATTGTTAGGTATATACCTAACAATTTTTCCTGTCTTCTTATCCATGCGTGTCCCCTCGTCTGTTCCGCGTATCTTCGTAAAGCTATTTTGAACTTGCGGGATATGAGTGCTTGTAACTAATCCTGCGTCAGCACCATGATATGAAGCTGTACTTACATTACCAATGATGCTTTTGATATATTTTATGTTGTCTATTTGTTTCTGCTGGGCAATGTTTAGCGGTAAATTATCAACATCAACTGCTCCCAATAGATGAACACCCAAGCGAACATTTGTAACCTTTCTAAGAGCTTTAATCATTTCTAATTGTTCAGGACTGAAAGTTGAAATCGGTTTTCTGTTTTTTGGGGTTACACCCTTTATTTCAATTTTGGCAATTTTGGTAGATAGAATTTTTTGAGTATGAGTTGGTTGTACAAATACTGTTACGGGAATTCCTTTGTCAGCAAACGTTTTAGCAAATTGTAATGTATTTTTTGGTTTGGTATGAGTATTGAGATGGTCAATCGTAATACATATATCCCCAATAAATTTGACCTTGTTCTTAGGTTTAAGTGGTTTAGGTTTAGGCGGGCATTTAGTTATGATACCACTAGTGTCCCAACGTTGAGAGGCAAAACTCCTGTAACTCACTGTATTTTCAACTAAAAGAATCATTTCTGCAAGGGTATCGACTTCAGCGGAATTAAAAACCTTAAAATCTCGATTTTTGGAGATTTTAAGGGAGCGGGAAATGTATTCAGGTAAACTTGTTTTTGCCCAACTGATGGAACATATTCCGATGAAAATTTTTCATCGTTGTGTACAAACTTACAATGGTAACTACAAAGTAAAATCATTCAGCTGTCTCGATCAATTTCTCTGCATGGCTTTTGCCCAGCTAACCTACAGGAGAAGTCTTCGAGATACTGTAATTTGTCTCAAGTCACAAAAACAAAAGCTCTATCATATGGGGATACGTGGCGGTATAGCGCGTAATACACTTTCCAATGCCAACAAAGTGCGAGACTGGAGAATTTATGCTGATTTTGCACAGGAGTTAATTAAAATAGCCAGACCATTGTATGCAGGTGAAGATCTGGGACTGGATCTGGACAACACGACCTATGCACTGGATGCATCAACTATAGACCTGTGCCTTTCAGTTTTTCCATGGGCATTATTCCGGTCAACCAAGTCAGCAGTTAAGCTCCATACATTGCTAGATCTACAAGGTAATATTCCAACCTTTATCCATATTTCAGATGGAAAGATGCATGATGTTAATGTACTTGATATTTTGATGCTGGAAGCGGGTGCTTTCTACATAACGGACAGGGGATATTTAGACTTTGAAAGACTGTTTAGCATCAGTCAAGCGGGCGCTTTTTTTGTTATACGGGCGAAGAAGAATACGCAATACAGGCGACAATATTCTCACGCTATTACACCTAAAGATAAATCTCAAGGGGTTAAATGTGACCAAACCATCGTCCTCACAAGAAGGGATGCAAAGAAAGGTTATCCCCAGCAATTAAGGCGTATCAAGTATCACGATGGTTTCACAGATAAGACATTTAACTTTTTAACCAATAATTTTACCGTCCCTGCAAAGACAATAGCGGAGCTGTACCGCCACCGCTGGCAAGTGGAACTTTTCTTCAAATGGATCAAGCAACATCTGAAGATAAAGTCATTTTTTGGAGTGACAGAAAATGCTGTAAAAACTCAAATATGGATTGCTATTTCGGTTTATGTATTAATTGCTATCATTAAAAAGCGTCTAAAGTTAGAATCTAGACTTTACACAATATTACAGATTTTAAGCCTCAGCCTTTTTGAGAAAACACCATTAGATCAACTACTTACAAATTTGGAAAACAAAAATGAGGATGAGAATAATCCTAAGCAATTGAATTTATTCGATTTAACGTTGGGACACTAGTG
>JALVEE010000283.1 GCA_027008645.1 Saprospiraceae bacterium | reverse complement strand
AAAATTGGGTGAATCGTAATAATAAATAATTTTTAGATTCGGCTATAATTATAAATGCCGAAAAGCTAACAATGTGTAGCACATCAGACTTGCTATCGCTGCGTCCGCTGGCTACACTGACCGTTCTACTGCATTAATAAAATCAAATCAATTTTCTTAAAGTCTAAATTCTAAAAAAAAATTACATTATTAAATTCTAATTGAGAATATATGGTTAAAAACAATGATTATGAGAAGTATATTTCATTTTTGAAAAAGAGTTTAATAGATAAAGATTTAAACGCAACCAATTCAAGATATTTTATTAATTCAATGAATTATCTTTCTAGTAATCATTTATTTAAAAACAATTTCAATAATATTGAAGTAAAGATTCTCTTTAATCATTTGAAAGAATTAAAAAAAGATAAAATAAATTTTTTACCAGATATTTTGTTAAAATATAAGTCTGAAATATTAAAACATAAAAAAGAATATATAAGAATTATTCCAACACCGTTAAAAACTGAAATTTTAAAAGATCCTTTAGATTTCAAACAAAGTAAATTATTAGGAATACCTTTTATACCCAAAGAAGTAAAATATCCAAAAGACAATTCTGGTAATTATATGTTACATTTAATTCAATTAAATTTTGAAGAGATTCCAAATTTAAAAGGTTATCCTGAGAAAGGAATACTTCAATTATATTTTTCTCCTGACAATTGGTACAATCCAATAAAAGGAAATTATAAAGTTTTATTTTTTGACGAAGATCAATTAAATCAAGAACATTTGACAGATTTTTCTTTTATTAATAAGTTACAATATGAATATACTCCTATTTATCGGATTCATAAATTAGATTTTGAAAAAGCTTTTGATTATGGCAATTTTTATGATAGACAATTTGGACTTAAATTAGATAACAAAAGTCCTTATTCGTTTGTGGAGGAATTAAATGACAAAAATAAAGGAGATTGTCAACTTTTTTTTAGTGATAATGAACACAAAATAGGTGGCTATAGTGAATTTGTCCAAGATGACCCAAGAGAAATTGAGAATTCAGGTACTTATAATAGTGACAAACAATTATTACAGTTAAATATAGATAAATATATAGTTTTTGGGGATAATGGAATTGTACATTTATTTATAACCGAAAATAATTTCAATAATAAAGATTTTGGAAAAGCATATTTTCATTGGGATTGTGGTTAAATAAAGAATACAAATATAATCAGAAAAAAAAACGCAGTAGAACAAGCGTTAGGTGCAATAAGAAGAGAAATGACAAACTTCCACATTATATCAAGTAGTTCTTTTGATTTAAATAGTTTTGAAAGTGTTGAAAATTTTGTCAATTCCTATCCTAATTTTCAAACATTAGTTTTAAAAAATGAAGATGAATTAGAGATTTTATTAAAATTAATTGGAATTGAAAAAATCAAAAGTAAAAAACTAAATGAAATTTATTGTAAATATTGGGATTTATCGGACTTTAATTTGCCCAAATATAATGAACAAGAATTTGACTTATTTTATCAAAATTGGCTTAAAAAAACAGGAAGAGAAAACAGTAGGGATGAATATAGCAATTTGATTTTTTTGCAAAACCTAAATACAAAACTTAATAGATCAAATTACATATTATTAATTATAAAAGAAAATAACGAAATATAGCAATCAAATTGAAGATATTTTATAAAATATTGATAAGTATTGGAATAATATTATTAATCGGAATATTAATTATTATTGACAAAGCTGATAGGACTATTTTTTACTCTTTATATGTTCCTGAAAAAGAAATCACTGAATTTCATTCACACCAAACTTTTGAAGAAACGAAAAAAGCATACGAAAAGAATTATGGAAATCCTAAATGGAGTTTCCCAAGAGAAAAATCTAAAACTATAAAGTTGTATGAAAATAGATTGTTAATAAGTCGAGTAACATCAAAAACACTAACTGAAAATCAAAAAAAAGAAGTTATAGAATTTTTCAATAATCCAGAAAATTTTGATTTTTCCGAAACAACTTGGAGTTTAACAGAAGCAGAATATATCTTTAGATTTTACAATGAACAAAACGAAAAAATAGGAGAATTATGGCTATGTCTTGAAAATTGTGGAATGACTAAATCAATTCCATTCTCACCGAATATGAAATTTGGCGGAATAAGTGAAACTGGAAAAAAGAAAATATTGAATATCTTAAATAAAATAAACAAGTAAAGCACCTAACACAAAATATACGTAATTGCGGTTTTGTCGCTTAACCAAAAATTTGTGTCTTTGAACAATGTGAATTGAAAGACCAAAAGTAAGTGCTAAAAAATCCGCAACTACGTATATTCAAACCGTCAGACTGCGCAAAAACTTATAAATAGAAATTGATGGGGCTGAATATCAAATAATTATTGAGTAAAATAACAAGGAATCTTGGATATATCTTTGCGTTACTGTAGATTAATGTTTTTACTAAAAATGGATCAAAACCGGTAGTAAAAAAAGAATAGCTTACCAATCTACAACTTTAACACATTTTTTTTCTCAATAACTATTAAAAATATTACTTTTGAACTTGTAATTATCAATTTACATATTAATAGCTATGAAAAACTTAAGTTTTAGACTTCGTGATATCCATATAGATGCTGAGAATATTTTTGAAGATATAAAAACCAATAAATCTTCATTTATATACAAAACCATATTTTATTTATTGTTTTTTACTTCTATGATTAGCTTTCTTGTACATACTATCAAATTTGGATACGGTTTTGGTATCGTCTTTTTGATTTTGCTATTTGCATATTTTCTGTATTATATTTATTCTATAAAAGCAGCACTGAGAGAAAATATTAAATCTCCCAAGGCAGATAAAATAGATCCTGAAAATCCACAATTTTTAAAATCCAGAATACAATATATTACCGAAGGTATAAAAGTGACCGCTACAAGGATAAAGCTTGTACGAAACTTTTATATAATATTTTTCCCGCTTATGACTTTTATCCTTATTTATATATTTAGAGGGCAGAGTAGTACGAAATCACTTATTATCACTTTTGTCATTTCGGTATTATTAGGTGGAGTTTTTTGGTATTATTATTTTAAAAATGATCTTAACGAAATAGAAAATGATATGGAAGAACTGGAAGAACTCAATACAAAGATCAATAAATTGGTAGAAGTGTGATGTTTAGTATAAATTGATACTATTTGAGAATGCTTTATCCCCCTTGTACATCGATAAAATCCAAAGGATCCAATGGTAACCCGTTTTTCCATAATTCGAAATGAAGATGAGGACCGTCCGTGAGTGTCCCGGTATTGCCTATTACACCAATCACTTCGCCTTCTTCAACAAAATCACCTATCTCTTTATAAAGGGATGAGTTGTGCTTGTAAACCGATATCATCCCGTTAGGATGTTGAATGATAATAGTATTACCCGTCTCTGTGCTCCAATCCGAAAAAATAACAACCCCTCTCATAATAGCTTTAATAGGCGAATCTTTTATTCCTGCTATATCCACCCCGTAATGTCCGCTTTTGACTTCTATCTTTTTATTGATTTTACCATTTAAAGGTGTAACAAATTGCAAGTCCTTAAATTCCTCTTTGGCATTATTATTTATATTTTTTGTGTGCGGTATTTTTCGACCAATCATCGTCTTATTTGCATTATTTACCATAGCGGAAGTATCATTACCAAGAATGATTTTTCTAAGAGATTTGTTGTATTGTTCTTGAGTTTTCATCTGAGTTTCAAGATTGTCGATATACCGGTTTAGTTTTAAAATATAAGTATTGTTTTCAATGTCTCCGTATCCCGGAACCAAATGTTTGATAGGGGTATAAGCAATCAATAAAAACATAAGCAGAAAAAATATGACCACGATAGAGCTCAAAAGGATATAAATATTCCTCAAGTTTAGGCTGAAAGAATACTTTTCTCTGAAAGTATCTTCATTCATGACTACAAATCTGAGGTTCTCACTGTGTTTCTTCTTCTTTCTTTTCTCCATTTGAATTCAACTAATTCTCCTTATAAATATTTTTTTGTCAAAATATTGTGCTCAAAGTATAGATGGTGTCTGTAAAAATACCGACAACTTTATCTTTAAGTCATTTAATAAGCTTTATTTTAAAATATTTTTACAAATATAGTGTTATATTATTCGATATTTAAACTAATTTGGTGAATTATTGGATTTACTATATTATTACCTTTAATTTTGCCTCTAAAACTTATATATGTTTATGACATTAAGGAGAATAATTATTGCCGTCATATTTCTAATAGGATTTGCGTCACTTCATTCTTGCAAAACCACAAAAAAGAAAGGGGAAGTTTCCAAAGTAGGAAAGTTTTATAAAAACACAACAGCGTATTACAATGGATATTTCAACGCTAATGAAATATATCAAAATGCTTTGGTAGTTCTCGACAATATTCACAAAGATGACTACAGCCAAATATTACCTCTTTATACTTATAGAGATGTGCCGGATACGAAATCCGTATCGCAAGATTTGGATAAAGTTGTTGAAAAATTAGGACGTGTGATCAATCTTCACCGTGTTGCAGATTGGGTTGATGATAGCTACCTTCTTATGGGTAAAGCCCAATATGTAAAACAGGATTTTGAAAAAGCTCAAAATGTTTTTGAATATTTTGTCGATGAGATGAATCCGGCATTGAAGAAAAGCGATTATAAGACAAAAAAAGAAAAGAAATCAAAGAAAAAATCTACTAAGAAAAAGCGCAAGAAAAAGAGTAAAAAGAAAAAGAAAAGAAAAAGAAGAACCCGGAAACAAAAAGAAGAAGACGATAAAAAAGCTGCTGAGAAAAAAGCAAAGGAGGAAGCAAAAGCTAAAGAAAAAGAAAAGGAATCTCAAATCACAAAAAATACAACTTTTCATAGAAAAGGAACAAAAAAAGATTGGGAAACTTATAATGAAGGACTTCTGTGGATGGCTAAGACCTATATAGAACGAGAAAAATGGGCTTCGGCTTATTATCTCTTGACCAGATTGAAAACAGAATACCAAAACAAGAAGCTTAAAAAAGAATATCCAAAGGTCAGAGCATATTATTATCTAAAGCAAAAGAAATATGACGAAGCTATATCTCCTCTTGAAAATGCATTGAAGTATGAGAGTAAGAAGAAAGAAAAAGCGAGAATAGCCTATATTTTAGGACAAGTTTACGAAAAACTTAATAATTCACAGAAAGCTTTTGCAATGTTCAAAAAAGTCGGTGAACTACATCCGGATTATGATCTTGAGTTCAATGCAAAACTAAAAGTTCTTAAAAATAACAGTGGTAATTCAGAGGAGTATGTAATCAAAGAAATAAAAAAATTGCTCAAGGAAGAAAAGTACGATGATTACAAAGACAATATCTATTATACTCTCGCGGAAATAAATATGAAAAATAATAATGTGTCTGAAGCTATTCAAAACTATAACAAATCCATAGCACATAATAAGAATAATCCGCCCCTTAAAGCCGAGGTTTATTATAGATTGGCAAATATCAATTTTGAAAACCAAAAGTATATTGCTTCAAAAAAATATTACGATAGTACGTTAATGGTAATAAACAAAAATGATGAAAGATATAAAGAGATAAAAGGCTTGGCAGAGAATCTTAAAGATATTGCAAAAAATTTGGAGACTATTCAGTTGCAAGATAGCTTGATTCGAATCAGTAAAATGCCAAAAGAAGAACAAATGAAATTGGCTATTGATATCAAGAAAAAACAATTGGAGTTAAAGAAAAAGGAAAAAGAGCGTAACTCCGGTATAAATGATCGAAAAGCTGCATTTGCAGGATCTTCAATGGCCAGTGAAGATATGTTGGGAGGATTTGGAGGTCAGAAGAGAAATGTAAAAAGTTCATTCTTTATCTACAACAAAACATCTATTGAAACCGGCAAAAAAGAATTCAGGTCAAAATGGGGTACAATATTACTGGAAGACAATTGGCGTCGATCCAATAAATCTGACAGTGACTTTGAAGAAGACAGCGATAGTAGTGATGACAGCGATATAACTCTCACTGATTTAGAGATGAATAATTTATTGCGTGGTGTACCTCGCACTCCCGATCAATTGAAAATCGCAAATTCCAGAATTAAATCGGCAATGCTTAATCTGGGAATTTTGTACAGGGACAAATTGGGTAATTATGAAAAATCTGCTGATATTTTAGAACAATTATTAAACAGATACTCTGATTTTGATGATAAGTGCAAGGCTATGTACTATCTGCAATTTTCATACAAAGATTTGGGGAAATACGACAAAGCACAAAACATTGTTAACAAAATGAGCAATGAATTTCCTGACTGTACATATACGAAAGTACTTACGGATCCTGATTTTATTAATTCAAAAAAGAATATCGTAAATGCCAAGGAAAGATATTATACGGAGATATTTGATTTGTATAAAAACGGAAATTACGAACAGGCTCTAACCAAGATAAATAGTGCTGATAAAAGCTTTAAAGATGATCCGAGGTATTTGATTAAATTGGATTATTTGACAGCAAAAATAACAGGAAAAACAGAGGGAAAAGATAAGTATATTTTAGCTTTGGAACAATTTATAAAAAAATATCCCAATTCAAAAGAAGCTATTCATGCCAAAGAGACATTGAGGTTTATCAAAGGTGATAAGGACACGTTTAATAAATTAATTTACGAAGAGGATTTGGAGAAGTTTACTTATCAAAAAGATAAATTGCACTATATATTGGTAGTGGTACACAATATTAATGATGATGACTTGAAGATTATTAAGACATCAATTTCAAATTACAATAAGAAATTTTACAAACTTGACAGACTCAGAATGTCAAATATTTACTTCGATACTAAAGGGAAAGATCAAGTTATCCTGCTGAGAAAATTCGATTCGGCTGATGCAGCAATGAAATACTATAGAGATGTAAGCAAATTATCAGGAGACTATATCGATAGTAAATACAACTATGAGATATATGCGATTTCTCAAAAAAATTACCGCGAAGTAATCAAAGAGCGAACAGTAAATAACTATAAACAATTCTTCAATAAAAATTATCTTCAGCCTGAGAAAAAATGAGAAGGAAAGGAAATACAAAAAATAAGATATTAATATGGCTTCTCTCCATATTTCTGGTATTGAGTTTGACACTCATAGGATTATCTATATTTTTTGAACAAGTTCCCGATAAAACTGCTGATTTTGTTTTGAAAAAAATCAGAGGGGATAGTATTGTGCATTTGCCTTCAAGACAATCATTGATTGATAGTCTGGATAAAAAAGATGAAATCATCGATTCGCTTAGAATGGAATTGAAAAAATATGAAAAATTAAAAACTCACAAACGCGCGTTGGTAAATGTGGAATCAGGCACTCTCAATATGAGAGCCAAGCCTCAATTAGCTTCGTCTATTGTAGCCAAAATACCGGACAGCAGTTTTGTGGATGTTATGTATTTTGATACCCGGTACTACTATCTCAATGGCAAAAGGGGGCGTTGGTGTAAAGTGAAATATGCGGATACGACAGGCTGGGTATGGGAGAGTTTTATACAGATTCAAAAGAAATGAATAAAATAAAAATCCCACAAAGCATATAAGCATTGTGGGATTCTATGTTAATGAAATGAGCGTTACCCTATGGGAAAATACCCAATTTCAAATAGTCATTTGCAATTACCTCTATGGCATAAACAAAGGCTGCTGTCCTCAAATCTTTGATATTGTCTCTTCTTTTGTATAATGCTCTTATAGATTCATAGGAATTGATCATCGTTTCTTCCAATCCTGATCTTACGAGGTCTATTTCATCACCACCTTTGACTAAAACTGCTTTTTCCGTTTCTGAAATAGTCTTGCCCGTCATTTTTTCAACCAATTCGACCAATTTTGTATATGTTCCTTGGTTAAATCTCTTCTCCATTCTACCGAAATGCATATGTGACAGATTCTTTAACCATTCAAAGTAAGATACTGTCACCCCTCCTGCATTGATATACATATCAGGAATGATAACCACCCCTTTATCCAATAATATTTTTTCGGCCTCTGAAGTTGTTGGCCCATTTGCAGCTTCAGCTATGACTTTAGCTTTGATTTTATCTGCATTCTCATTGTGAATTTGTGCTTCCAATGCCGCAGGAACCAAAATATCACAGTCGATAGCAACCCAATCATCCCTGTTTTCCATGTCTTTGGCTCCGGGATATCCCATAATAGAACCTGTCTCTTGTCTGAATTTTAATAATTCAAAAATATCAATACCTTCCTTATTGTAAATTGTTCCCTCGTATTCCGAGACACCTACGATTTTCACTCCTCCTTCAGCTTGAGAAATAGTACCGACATATGATCCTACGTTTCCAAGCCCTTGTATAACCATTGTTTTATCCTTTAGTCCTGTAGTCAAACCCAATTTTTCCACATCCTCTTGATGGCTAAAAAACTGTCTCAATCCATAGAAAACACCTCTTCCCGTAGCCTCGGTTCTACCGGCAACCCCACCTTGTTCAATCGGTTTACCGGTGACACAAGCTCCTGCGTCTATATCGCCATGGTGAAACATCTCATAGGTATCGAGAATCCATGCCATTTCTCTTGGTCCTGTGCCATAATCAGGTGCAGGAACATCTTTTCCGGGGCCAATAAAGTTTTTCTTTATCAATTCGACAGTATATCTCCTTGTTATTTTCTCCAATTGGCTTTCAGTATATTTTTTTGAATCTATCTTGATTCCACCCTTAGCTCCTCCAAAAGGCACATCTACAATCGCACACTTAAATGTCATCAATGCAGCCAATGCCTTTACTTCATCTGCATTAACATTCAGACTGTACCGGATACCGCCTTTGGTCGGCATCCTGTGTTGACTGTGTTGAGTTCTAAATGCGTGAATCACTTCATACTTATTACCGATTTTCACAGGGAATCTCATCTCATAGATTGCATTGGGTTCCTTGATTTGTTCAAGTAGTCCTGAAGGGAAATCCGTTTTGCTTGCAGCTTTGTCAAAGTTTGCAAGAACACTTTTATAAAATTTGTCTAATTGCATATATTTAGTTTTTGAATAAATAAAGAAAGGTACAAAATTGAAATAATTTATTATATTATCAAAAAAAAACAATATTATTTTAAAATTTACTATCTTGCATTTTAGGATAACAAAATTTAATCATATCTAATAATGAATGACCAAAACAAACTATCGTTAACTGAAAATGATGTATTTGCTGTTTACAGATTGCCAAATGATAAAGACTTTTTTGTCGTTTTGCAGAATTCAAAAAAAATGAATCCTTTTGATAAGACTTGTTGTGAAAAGCAAGGATTTGTGTTTTTCCCTTTTGATAAGAACAAAAACACACCGTTATTTCTTCATGCCGACATGGTATTTAGAAATATTGAGTTCTCATTTAAAACAAGTATGATTCATAAAAAAAATGATATAAGTAAGCAAGAATATATTCAAAAATTGAATGCGTTTATTTCTGCAACAAAATCGGCTTATAGAAAAATAGTTTTGTCCAGAACCAAAAGTGTTACCAACAATAGTGCCGATATTTACCGTTTATTTAGAGCATTGGACAAAAGATATAAGGATGCCTTTGTTTTTTTAGTCAATCATCCCGTTGTAGGGACATGGATGGGTGCTACACCCGAGATGCTGCTTTCAACAAAAAATCAAATATCAAGAACAGTTGCTCTTGCAGGTACACAATATGTGGAGAATCCCGGTGATACTTTGTGGGAGGGGAAGGAAATAGAGGAACAAAAAGCCGTTATGGATTTTATTGAAAAAATACTGGGGGATAATCATATCAATTATAAAGCTGTTGGCCCCTATACTAAAATAGCTGCTAAAAACGAGAAAAAATCTTTGGTGCATTTGGCCACAGAATATACTTTTCAAGCATATGGAAGTATTTTTGATTTGATTTCACAACTTCACCCTACTCCGGCAGTTTCAGGTTTTCCCGTAAAAGAATCAATTGGGTTTATCAATAAAAATGAGGGTTACAATAGGGAATATTACACGGGGTTTCTTGGTCCTGTCAATATAGCCGGACAAGATAAATATGATTTTTTTGTCAATCTTAGAAGTATGAAAGTTTTTAAAAACAGTTTTTTGTTGTTTATTGGCGGTGGCATAAATTCTCAATCTATTCCGGAAAAAGAGTGGGAGGAGACTCAAAATAAAGCAAAAACTTTGGAGGAAGTATTAAATGCAATTAAAGGGAAAAAATGAAATGCACATCATTTTTTTTCAAATTTAATATAAAAATACTATATTTGTAAGTTATACATTGCTCTTGCAATGCTATGACGCAGACATATTTAAATATAAATATATATAAAAAAATAGGTATGAAAAGATTATTTGTGTTTTTATTGATTATCGCTTCAGTTTCTTTAGTAAAAGCACAAGAAAACAGAACCTTTGACGGTAGCGGAAATAATGTTGATCATCCGGAATGGGGATCTAAGGATTATTATTTTCAAACATTGACTACTATGACTTATGGAGATAGTATCAAAGCATTGTCCGGTAAAGACAGACCAAATGCGAGATTGATATCCAATACAATCTGTGATCAAAAAGAAAGTATTGAGGATGATTTGCTGTTGACAGATTACAATTGGGTGTTCGGTCAATTTATCGACCACGATATCACTCTTGCCGGCGTGGATTATTCTGAAAAGATTTTTGTCCGTGTTCCCCAAAATGATAAGTCTTTTACTCCCGGTAGTTTTATACCCATATTCAGAACTGTGGCTGCTTCGGGTACCGGAACCGATAAGTCAAATCCCCGAAGATTTAATAATGAAATTACATCTTATTTGGATGCCTCCAATATTTATGGTTCGGACAAAGTTAGAGCAGATTGGCTTAGAACATTTAAAGATGGAAAATTAAAAATGTCCGAGGGTAATCTGTTGCCGTGGAATACCTTGACAGGTGAGTTTAATTCTAAGATTGACCCCAATGCTCCCGCATTGGCAAATGATACACATATCAGTGATAAACTTTACGTTAGCGGAGATGTTCGTGCCAATGAAAATCCACTGTTGACTACATTACACACACTGTTTGCAAGAGAGCATAACAGACTTTGTGATCGGATAAAAGCCGAAAATCCGGCTTGGAATGATGAACAGATATATCAAAGAGCAAGAAAAATAGTTGGAGCTTATTTTCAATCCATAGTATTCAATGAATGGCTCCCGATGCAAGGAATCAAATTGCCGGAGTATAAGGGCTACAACCCTGACTTGAATCCTACAGTATCAAATCTGTTTTCAGCTGCCGCCTTTAGGCTTGGACATACTCAACTCAATAAGATTATTACAAGGATTGATGACGATGGCAATGAGATGATTCAGGGAAACATTAGTTTGAGAGATGCTTATTTCAATCCCTTATTGATAAAAGTTACAGGAGGAATAGAGCCTTTTCTCAAAGGGATGTCTGTCCAAATGGAACAAAAAATCGATGTGAAAATAGTCGATGATGTACGTAATTATTTATTTGGAAAACCCGATTTGGGTGGATTGGATCTTGCAACGATTAATATCATGAGAAGCCGCGAGAGAGGTTTACCCGACTACAATACTATCAGGGCTGATTTCGGATTGGAAAAAATAAGTGATTTCAGTGAAATAACAACAGATGAAGAATTGGCAAGTAAACTCAAATTTCTCTATGGGAATGTGGATAATATCGATGCTTGGATTGGCTTATTGGCGGAAGATCATGTAGAAAATACTATATTTGGGGAGACTTTGTTACAAATAATGAAAGATCAATTTTTAAGGTTGAGGGATGGAGATAGATTTTATTATGAAAACGATCCTGCTTTTACCAAAGAAGAAATCACAGAAATAAAAAACACTAAGATACACGATATCATCATGCGTAACTCAGATTTAAGTATAATGCCTTATGAGGTATTTACAGTCAGAAGAGACGTCGAGATAGGTGGTCCTGCGATTACATATCGACAACTCAAAGCAATTCCATATCCTAATCCTGTCACAACCGGTTTTATAGTCAAAGTTTGGGTTGAAGATGATAGTGAAATAGATATCAATTTATACGATATAAATGGTGTGAAGATTTTAGACAAAAAGCAAAATTTGATTAAAGGTGAGAATTTCTTAGATCAGATCGACTTGAGCGATTTCCCAAAAGGGATATACAATCTGAATCTGAAAATCGAAAATACATCAAATACTTTAAAAATAATAAAACAATAACATGACGCAATACTCAGGAAACATCGTAGATGTTCTGAACGGAAGCATTTATCCCGGTACAATCCATGTTGAAGATGGGAAAATCGTGAAGATTACTAAGGATGAATTTGAATATAAAACTTTTATTTTACCCGGATTTATAGATGCTCATATTCATATAGAAAGTTCAATGCTGCCTCCTTCTGAATTTGCGAGAATAGCGGTAAAACACGGTACTGTGGCATGTGTCTCGGATGCCCATGAGATCGCAAATGTATTGGGAGTTGAGGGGGTGAAATATATGATAGATAATGGAAAATCCATTCCTTTCCATTATTATTTTTCTGCTCCATCCTGTGTGCCCGCTACAAATATTGAAACAAGTGGTGCTTCAATTTCCGCTGATGAGATCGAACAATTAATCCAAGAAGAGGATATTAGATTTATGGGTGAAATGATGAATTTTCCCGGTGTGATTAGACATGCTCCTGATGTAATGGAAAAATTAGCTGTAGCAAAAAAATTCAATATCCCTATCGATGGACATGCTCCGGGTTTGATGGGTGACGATTTGAAAGAATATATCAAACAGGGGATCACAACTGATCATGAAAGTTTCTCCAGAGAAGAAGCTTTTGCTAAAATGATGCTTGGAATGAAAGTCCTGATAAGAGAAGGGTCGGCAGTAAAGAATTTTGAAGAACTTATTAATCTTGCCGAACTATACCCCGGTATGATGATGTTTTGTTCGGATGATAAACACCCCGATGATTTAATAAAAAGTCATATCAACCTATTGGTGAAAAAATCTATCTCAGCGGGTATTAACAAAATGGATACTCTGAAAATGGCTTGCGTTAATCCTGTATTGCATTATAAACTGGATGTTGGGCTACTGCAAGAAGGAGATTCGGCAGATTTTATTGAAGTCAACAATCTTCATGGTTTTCATGTATTGAAAACGGTTATTAAGGGCGAACTTGTGATGGAAGACGGTGAATCAACAATTGCTTACAAACCAGCAAGACATGTCAATAATTTTGTAGCTACCGAAAAAACGGTTTCTGATTTTTTTGTGGAAGATAAGGGCAAAGATATTAAAGTCATTGATATAATAGATCACCAATTGGTTACTGCAAAATCATCATTTAGTTTAAGAGGAGTAAATGGAAACTTAGTATCGGATACGGATAGTGATATTTTGAAAATAACTGTGATTAATCGGTATTCGGATGTTAAGCCTGTCATGAGTTTTGTACGGGGTTTTGAGCTTAAAGAGGGGGCGTTGGCTTCATCCGTAGCTCACGATTCACACAATATTATAGTTGTGGGTACTACTGATGAAGAAATCGCAATGGCTGCCAATTTGATTATCAAAAACAAAGGAGGAGTAGCATATGTGAATAAAAATAAAGGAATAGAAGAAGTCTTGCCTTTACCCATCGCAGGGCTGATGAGCGACAAACCCTATGAATTTGTTGCTGATAAATATGCCGAACTTGATATATTGACCAAGGTGAACGGTATCAATATCTCAGCCCCTTTTATGACATTGTCTTTTTTGGCATTGCTGGTTATTCCATCGATAAAACTAAGTGATTTGGGATTGTTTGACGGGGAGAAATTTGAACTTACTGATATATATGCATAGAGTTGTCAATTCAAGTATAGTATTTCGTGTAAGTCGAAGTTATATTTGTCGAGAACTAAGCATATAATAACCTTTAAGTGAATTCAACATTATATGCAATAGTATGCTTGGCTTTATATGGTCGTTGTGTGCTTTTGCCTTATTCAAGAAATAACTGATTTGTGTTTAAGAAATATTTATATAAAATTCTTGATTTCTATTTGTATTCGAGTATGCATATTGCCTTGTCTGCAACTTTATTTATACTTCAAACTTATATTTTATTAAATATTGATATAGATTTTCACTATCTTGCATTTATATTTTCATCTACTGTGTTTTTGTATGCACTTCACAATATTTTAGGAATTTTTACACCGCAGGAAGATATCATTAGGGACAAGCTTGAAACTTTAAGAAAAATGAAAGCTCTCTTGAGTACTATGATTATTGTTTTTGGTCTTATTTCTGCATATACTTTTTTTCAGTTATCTATAAATGAAATTATCGCTATTATATTCTTTGCATTTATCTCTGTCTGGTATGTGATTCCTTTATTTGGTAAAAGGCTCAGGGATTATCCTATAATCAAAATATTTTTGGTTGCTCTTGTCTGGGCTGCTATTGCAACTTTGATCCCATTGTATAAAAGCGATATTGAATTGACAACAAGAATTGCGATTTTTATTGAGAAATACTTCTTTGTATTCGCACTTGTTATACCTTTTGATATTAGAGATATAGAATATGATTGTTCTCTAAAAGTACCTACTTTGCCAAACAAATTCGGTAAAAACAAGGCGATTCTTTTCGCAGTTGTTGCATTGCTTATTTCAATATCTATAGCTTTGGTACTTGTAAAAAAAGATGTTTATTCCGGGAAACAAGGAATCGCTGTTCTTTTTGGATACTTTTTAACAATGCTTTTAGTCGTTTTATCCAAAAACAAAAAAACCGATTATTATTTTACGGGAATTATCGACGGGCTACCCATTATTAATCTTTTACTTGTGTTATTATCAATTTTTATTTAAATATATCTTTCCACGAATGCTCTTTCTTTGATTTATTCTTCTTGTGTTTTTTCTTTTTGAATATATTATTTATCTTCTTTTTCCATTTAGATTTTCTTTTGATAATGACATACTTTATCGAGAACATTTTATCCATTCTAAATCTCAAATGAGAATTTGCAAGAAATGTATATGGCTCAAGAGCGACGTAGAAAGTCGCTCTGCTTATAGTGTATTCCAATCCTGTTTGCAATACAAATGAAGTCGCTGTTGATTCCGGATACTTATCGGTCTCTTTGATTCCTATTATACCAAATCCTCCCCCGTAAAACCAATTAAACCTCTTTGTTATAAGTGGCTGATGGTATCTTGCTAAAGCGGAAAAAGAATAGTAGTAACTTTCATTTTCCGATGAGATATTTTGCTCCAAAGTGACTCGTTTTGCTACTCTTTCAGATAAACTTAGACCTAAATTTCCCCCCCATCTCAATCCGCCGGCAAAATTGTACTTTTGAGCATTGGACACACCAATAACTAAGATTGTGAAAAGAATAACTAAAAAAAAATTTAATTTAAATTTACAACTTTGCATCTTATCTGTATTTGTGTAGGTTTAATTTGATTAACCCATAAACGTTCTTACGTAGTGGTTTTATTATATAGCAGCTTTAAGAAAATAGATATTTTTTTTAAAATTTAGAATTTAGATAATAATAATAATAATAGATTCTAAAAAACGATGTATTTTTTCGCTGGTACAATATAGGCACAATAAGAATCAACTAATTTTGATTTTCTTGCCAATTACACTTTGAAAGAAAAAATGGAGTTGATACATTTGTTCTGCTCCCAATTTTTGCCCAAATTGTGCTGTGATATACAGGGCGATGATACACAAAGCAAGGACCGGTAAAGCCCAGAGTATTGATGAACTTAATCCCAATGACATTCTGGCTGAACCGTATATGCCAATGAAAAACATCAATAAACCAAGAGCAGCATAACCGGCAACAATCAAGGTCCAAGTACCTGAGCTCGGACCGTATCTGCCGATAATTACCGAGCTATCACTTTCCTTATCGAGAGATAGCGTCAATTCGGGAGACCAAAAATGCCTGTCTGATTCCGGTATCCTTATTCTTAATGATCCGGGGATAAACTGATATTCACAAACTCTTTCTTCATCTTCAAGACCCTTTTTTATAAGTTCCGAAAGTTCTTCAATCGATAAATCCGTTTTGTATTTGAATCGTGGTTTTATTCTAAAACTTGACATTATAATTATTTTGTTTAAATATGGATATAAATGTATTCCGGAAAGCAAAATAACAAAATCGGTTAAATTATCAATATTTAATCTAAATAAATATTGAGAAATGTTTCTGTATTACAAAAATAGACTTGATTTTTGGTATTTATTTAATATTTTTTACCTTTATTAATTCATAAAAAAAATCAAATGCGAGTTGTAATACAAAGATGTAAATTTGTCAAAATAGAAATCGGGGGAGAGCTGTATTCTCAGATTGGGCAGGGTTTGCTGGTTTTGCTGGGGATTACTCATGAAGATGAGTTAGATGATATCAAATGGCTAAGTGGAAAAATTTCCAGATTGAGAATATTCAGTGATGAAAACGGTAAAATGAATTTGTCCGTTATGGATATTGCAGGAGAAATAATGATTGTGAGCCAATTTACCCTCTATGCCTCTACAAAAAAAGGAAATCGTCCCTCATATATCAATTCTGCAAAACCCGGTATTGCCATCCCCCTTTATGAAAAATTTGTCGAGCAAGTCAAATTTGATACAGGACTTGGGGTTGCCACAGGTGAATTTGGTGCAGATATGAAAATTGAATTATTGAACGATGGTCCGGTTACCATTGTAATAGACAGTAAAAACAGAGAGTAATCCGGATTAATCATAATTTAAAAACAAAAACAATAAAGGGATTATAATTCCTAATAGGGTATAGACAAGTCCTCTTCTTGTTATTCCGTTTTTCCCTTTTACAATAAATATGCCTGTTATCGCAATGATAATAAGTAATCCGGCAAAAATATCCGAAAACCAAAGCCACCACTTACCGGGATTGTAGTGCAAAAAATTAATAGCGTGAAAAACAGGACGTCTTTTCCATTTCTCATAAAAAATCTCACCATCGGGTGAAATCAAAAATATACCCTTTTTTAGAAAAACTTTAATCACTCCACCTCTTCTCTTGATATGTTTTTTATAATTTTTCTTCTCTCCAAATACATCAATTATTTTTAGGATATCCTCTTTATTTGATAAGTCGTATTTAGACAAATCCATATTTACCGTGTTTTCAATCTTTTGGTAACTTGGATCCCAATCATTGATATGGTTCAAGGCGATGCCGGAGAGTGAGTATATTACTGTCATCCCAAAAATAAAATATCCGACATCACGGTGGATTACCCTAAACCACCAACGCCATTTCTTTTTAGCCATAGTCCTAATATTGCATAATAAAATAAGTGCGATGTTTCAACTACATATTCAACATTATGCCGGTAGAAACATCGCAATAATAAATCTTTGATAAAATATCTTATTCAGACTGTCTGTATAGTTATTTGACTACCTCGTAATCTATCCCTTCTATAACATATTTAGTCAAGTATCCTTCTTTGGTATCTTCGATTCTCTTTCTCAACTTGGCTATCCTTTCCATGTCTTCTTTGTATTCATCATCTGTAGGCTTATGGTGTTTTTTCACTTCTTCTTCCCAACGAATAGCATACGATTCATCAATGTGTTCCTCTGTCATAGTAACCAAAACTTTGATCTCATCCCCTTCGATTTTTCTGTCAAATTTTGATATTTTGTTTCCTGCCATTACGTGAAAATCAACTTCACCGTCATCACTTGCCAAAACAGCTTTTTTCCCACCGTGTTTACATACGTGATCAACTATTCCCGTTAAGTAAAATTCTTTTCCTACATAATCTGCTTCATGACCGTTAAGATCTTTCACATTGATAGTGACAATATCATCATTTGCTTTAGCATCATCTTGAGCAGTCAGGCTGAAACTGCCAAGTCCTAAAAATAATAAAATAATAAATAAATTTTTCATGTGTTTTTTTGTTTAGTATTCAATAATTTTGACAAATATATGTTGTAAATGCCAAATTTTATAATTTATTATTGTTTAATAATACTAAAGAGTATCTATTTATAATTATTTAACATAATTACCCTTTTGATGAGGTGTATTTCATTTTTTCGCATTTAATGTTGTTTTTTCTTTTTGCATAGACCACCCCTCTTATGAAATTAATCCGTTTTACTTCTATAAAATACAGCAATGTGCCGTTAGGCACAAAACATGGGTACGAAAATCTATACTAATTAAAATGCGTGCCGTAGGTACGCTATATTAAACACATCAACAAAACTTTCTTGTGAAAATGCAAAAAATATGAAATGAAATTTCAGTGTTCGATATTCGGATTGAATAACGAATATCGATTAACGAATAATGAATTTGTCTTGTCCTGAAATAGGTTGTCTTGTCCTGAAATAGGTTGACTCGAAAAGTCAACAAAAATCAGGACGATACATAGTAAAAAAACATTAAATCGTATATCGATAATCATTGTTCGATGTTCTTAATCCCCTTAACCCGCATTATTCCCAAGTATTTCTATTACGAGCTCAAACTACCTACTAGTATTTTGTATTTTGAACTTTCACTATGAAAACCCGTTAATAATGCGGGTTAAAGAATTCTTTTGTTATTTGCATAATATACAGAACTATATTAAATTTGTAGGAAATACATTGCAATGAAAACATTCAAAAGGATATTGCTTATCGTAATTGTGTTATTATTAATAATAATTACGACCGGATATTTTTATGTAAAAAAGACAACACCTGTTTATAATGGAGAAATAAGCCTGACAGGACTGCAAAAAGAAGTAAAAGTATATTATGACAAGTATGGGATTCCTCATATTTATGCTCAAAACGAAGATGATGCTTATTTTGCACTGGGGTATGTGTATGCTCAGGATAGATTGTTTCAGGCAGAACTATACAAAAGAATAGCATCGGGAAGATTAGCAGAATTACTGGGAACGGATTTGGTAAAAGTAGATAAGTATTTTAGGACTCTCGGATTGAAGGAAGCTGCGAAGAGAAGCACAAAACAATATATGTCATCAAATTCCCGGCAGTTTCAAAAAAGCTTTGATTCATATCTCAAGGGATTCAATTTTTTTGTAAAAAACGGAAATTTACCAATAGAATTTAAGATGCTTGGCATTCCAAGAGAAGAATTCAAAGCTGAAGACAGCTATTCGATAGTTAATTTTATTGCATTCGGTTTTGCTTTTCCTGTTATGCAAGAGGCAGTAAGTGCATTTATCTATAAGAAATATGGCAAAAAATATCTTGATGATATATATTTTGGAGAAAAAAAAGGACAGTATCTACCTTTTGAGAATACAGATACAAACTTGATCAAAACCGAATTAGGGCTGAATACCGGAATCATGAATGCAATGGATAAACTCAATCTAAAAGTTTGGGACGGTAGTAATTCCTGGGTCATCGGAAGTAAAAAATCAGAATCAGGAAAAGTTATATTGGCTAATGATACCCATTTTGCATACAGCGAACCCGGAGCATGGTATGAAGCGGAAATCTCATATCCCGGATACAATTTTTACGGTCTTTATCTACCCGGTGTGCCTTTTCCTATAATAGGACATAATCAAAACTATGGCTGGGGACTTACTATTTTCCCCGTTGATAATGCCAATTTTTACCAAGAAACTCTCGATAGTACAGGCACAAAAGTCCTCTATAAAAATAATTGGACTGACATTCAAACCAAGAAAGAAATTATCAAAGTAAAAGATAGCACGGATGTTGTTTTTGAAATTAAAAAAACACATCACGGTCCATTGATGAATGATGCTGATGAAAAAATAAAAAACAATTTCAAAAAAAATATCTCTCTCTGGTGGATACTCCAACAAAAACCCTCGACAGCCATTCAGGCACTATACAATTTAAGCAGAGTTGACAATATGATTGATTTTCAAAAACAATTATCCAAAATTGACATATTAGGATTAAATGTAATGTATGGTGATAATAAAGATAATATTGCATTTTGGGCTTCCGGTTTGATACCTTATTACAATAAAAATATCAATCCTTTTACTTTACTCGACGGAGCAAGCGGCAGAATGGAAATTGACAGTTTCTATCCTTTTGATGAGAATCCTCATCTCATCAACCCAAAGAAAGGATATGTTGCAACAGCCAATAATGATCCTGTGCTATCCGGATTTGATAAATATTTTCCCGGACATTATCTTCCAACCAATAGAATAAATGTAATTAATAAAGCTCTCTCAGAAAAAGAAAAATGGAGCATTGAGGACGTAAAGGCTCTTCAGCTAAATCAAACTTCTATTAGAAATAGTAAAATATCTAAGATGATTTGTGATAATATTTCAGATGCTAAATACCTTAAATCAGATAAATATATTAATAAATGCTATAGTATATTGAAAAATTGGAATGGGGAATATACCAAAGATAGTAAAGCAGCTATTATTTTTAGCAAATTGCAATATTTTATCAATAAAAACATGATGAAGGACGAATTGGGTGAAAAATTATTTAAGTTTTTTTCAAAATCTTATATGCTGAAATCTAGTGTCGAAAGACTTTATACCAATACTGATTCTCCTTGGTGGGATGATCTCACAACAAAAGACACAAAGGAAACTCAAAAATATGTTTTAACAAAATCTTTTAAGGAAACGACTGATAAACTCAAAGAAGAATGGGGCGAAAAAATCGAAAAATGGAGATGGGAAGATGCTCATATGTTGACTTTTCATCATCCTTTTAGTAATAAAAAACCAATGGACAAGATATTCGATGTGGGACCATTCAAAATGCCGAGTTGTCCCGGATGTCCTAATAAAATGTCCTTTCCTATCACAAATGACAAAATACATCAGATTGACGGAGGCCCTGCTATGAGAAATATTATCGATTTTTCAGATCCTGAAAACGCCTTGGGAATAATCCCCACAGGTCAATCAGGAAATGTAATGAGCAAGCATTATGATGACCAAGCAAAAATGTTTACTACCGGTATTTACAGAGAGATGATAATGAACGATCCGGAAATCACCAAAAGCAAAGATGTACTAACCTTGAAGCCCTAATACTTATTCAAACTTTGACCTAACAAACCTAAGCCGGATTATTCATGCTTTTAGCTTTATGTAGATGTAAGGCATCGAAATACGCAGATATATAATTATATTTCAAGTGTTTCGTAACGTAACAGATGCATAAAGATAGAAGCAAACCTTACCCCAAATTTGGGGTATTAATTTTTTTTATTATTTCGAACATAACAAATGTATTTTAGGTGTATTTTCAAGAATATATCCCAATATATAAATTAAAGTGATGAATAATTCGGGTTAGTATCAGCATTCAGTTATCTAACAGTATATTGAAGATTCCATCTCAAGACCGCATTTAACGATAATATGTTTGCATTCATGATAACATTTTTTTAACTTTTGTATTAAAGTTTTATTAAACACATGTTTTATTAGCTGAAAATTGATACCTAAATAATATATTTGTAAGAGAGAATCAGCTACTGAATATATTATTAATATCAAAAAAACTCTACATCATGAAAAAAATAATATTATTTATCTCCACTATTTTTATGTTTAGTTCCTGTGTCACTATGAGATTGCAGGATGTCAGCCCCAAAGAAAAAAACAGTGTAATGCTGCCCACATTGACTCCTCATGTTGATATAAAAAGTTTTGAAAATACATACTACCATCTTCAACCGGTTTTTGTAGAATCCTATCCCTTATTTTTCGGTTCGGATATTTGGGGAGTAGGAGTGACCGAAACCCGTGAATATGCCGGTGCAGATCCCCGAATTCAGGATGCCATTACTATTTTTCTTAAAGATGTAAAAGATAATATCACAAATCCCTATGGAGAAAAACAGGGTGATATCATGTGTAGAATTACTTTTGGGGATGTGGATTCCAGGGGTATCGGATGGATGTTTCTTTCAGCCTTGACCCTGTATATTCCAAATTTGTTTGGTATGCCAATGATGAGTAATAGAGCCGACCTTGAATTGGAAGTTCAGATTTTTGATATTAACAAAAAAATAATAGGAAGATATACGGCCAACTGTTCTGATAAAAAATATGTTGCTCTGTATTGGGGTTCCAATTATCCTAATGCTGCAAGACGAGCTAATGCTGCCGCTTTTATGTGTGCCATGAAAAAAATCAAAAAACAAATTAATCACGATGCACCTGAGTTGATAAAAAAACTAAATGCTGCCAAAAGTAAAAAAACAGAATAACAAAGAGGATTAGTTACAATTTGAATAAAACTAAGTATTACTCTATCAAATAAGTTCAGTCATCATTTTTAAAATAGATTTTTTGACTGTGTCAGAAAGATGTTCCAAATATTGTTTTTGAGTAAGAAAACTTACTTCATTTGATAAGTCGGGATGTTTTTTAGCAATTTTAACAATCAATTTAAAAGCATTATATCGAACTGACGGTTTCTTATTAATATCGCACCAAACATTAACACAAATATCAAATAATCGCCCTTCATAATCTTCGTCAATGTCTAATTTTTGAAGTATTATAAATAATTCTCGCTTATGGTTATCGCTCTTTGCTGCTAAAGTATTAATTATTTCTTCTATGTGGGGTTTTATTTGTTGGTCATTTTCGTCCATGCAACTCCACAATAGCCAAGCTGCTTGTCGCGAATAAGGTTGCTTCTCCGATATTGCTAATTTTATTGCTTCCTCATAATCTTCCGGATGATTCTTTAGATATCTAATCATATCAGCTTTATAAGAGTTTAATAAAATACGTTCTAATGTTGTTTCCATAAAGTTAAAGTTAATAATTCTCTGTCAACTCCTCTAATATAATCCCATTTTTCTGTGTGATATTTATTTGCTACTTCTGTTAAATCCGGTATGTTGTAATAGGCAAAAACCGTTTTGTCAAAATGTTTTAAATTGATTTGCTTGGTATGGTTTATGATAGCAAATAGCTGTAAAATATCAGCAACTTGTTCAGCACTTAAATCATATTTATTTATTTGCTCATAAGTATTTTTTGTCTTTGCTTCCAAAATACCAAAATAAATTAACCCAACTTGGGCATTATGAAATACAACCAGCTGTTTATTAGCGTGTTAAAAAATTAGTGGTACACTACATATTTTTTAATTGTAGGAATAGTTG
>JALVEE010000282.1 GCA_027008645.1 Saprospiraceae bacterium | reverse complement strand
AACAAATCCGCGAACATACGCGTTTGAATCTATATCCCCTATTTCAACATACTCGCCCTGTGTTACCGCTATTCCGCCACTAGCATTTGTGACGTAACCGTCTAAATCCTTTTGTGAATATATTTCTGTGCTCAGCGTTCTGGGCGTATAAAAAGTTACCTTTGTTTCTTTATCTAATTTATTACCAGCCTTGTCGCTAGCCGATGTTTCGAGCAAAAAGACATATGCCTTAGCTCTATCTGTATCGCTATAGCTAAAACCTTTTATCGGAGTTATGGTCAAAGTTTTATCATTATCACTCCATGCATATTTAAGAGGTCCAAATTTCTCACCGTAAAAAGCTTTTTCGGTAGATTCTTTATCCATTGGTTCAGAGAATTTAAAAACAATCTTAGTGTCAGTTTTTACCCCTTTCTCGAAGGCATGTGGTTTAACATCTAAGACCTTTGGCTTTGTAGTATCCGGCGCTTGTTTAATCACAAGATCAAATTTAGTTGTAGCAAATTTATCGTCAGATTTACCCTCAATAACTATTTGATACCCACCCACAGGTTTTACGGGATTAATCCCTAATTTTAATATGCTTTTATTACCCAGAGTATTATTTGGGACAAATTGCGTCGACGCAACGTTATCCGGCTTAGCGGTAACGCGTAAAAAAACCTCACCCGTAAAACCACCCTGCCGCTTAATCTTTACCTCAGTTTCGGCAATTTCCAGCCGAACTTGCTGGCTTTCCATATTTAGGCTCGCAGGATTAATCGTTATCTCAACATCTTTTGCCTCGAGCTCAAAACCTTCTTTTACATTATTATCGCCACCGGGGCATGCGGTAATAATAAAACTAAAAACTGCAACCAATAGGACAAGTAAATACCTCTTCATTTTATCTCCTTTGTTTTTTTATTAAGCTAGCTATAGAACCTATATGAAACATATTAAGGCGCAAGATACGTTACTTCTAGGTGTGGACGTTTTCGCAAAGCATTAGCATCATTATCATAATTGGAAGTATATAGCCATACAAAATCAGCTGAATCATCAAAATCCGATGGAACAGGAAAATTAATTCGATATTGAGACTTTGAGTGGCGTTGGTTTAGCTTGGCAAAATCATCTTTGACCCAATCGGTTATATTCTCTATTTTTACTTTCCAACCAATTGATTTTTGACGGGCAAGGTTTTGTGGTGAATCAAGGGTATCAGTATTTAAATCATCAGCATCTAAGCTTGTTCCATAGTAAACATGGTCAATCATTAAATCCCAATCAAGACCATCTTTGTGCCAGTCAAGATCATCGTATGGATTACCGCTTAGAGCGTGCTGATAAACGGATAAGCTAACGCTATTAATTTCTAAAGTCGCAGCAGGCAGCTCAGTTAAATCAAAAGATAGAAAGCCTCTCATATGCTTGTTATTAGCCGTGTCTCCTACCCACATGGAAGCCATTGCGGTATTCACAAAACCACTGCTGTCGACAAAGCCATCCAAAGCTTTTTCTGAATAGAGTGTCTTACTCAGTGTTCTATAAGTAGAGAATTTGACTCTTTTAAATGTACTGATTTTGTTGCCGGCCAAATCTTGAGAATCTGAACCTATTATAAACACGTAATTTTTGGGCAAACTTGAATCGCTATAGTCAAATTCATTGTCAGGAGTTACGGTCATTGTTTTGCCACCGTTACTCCAAGCAAAGCTTACTGTCTCCCCACTTAGTTGAAAGGCGGCTTCGGTTTTAGCTTGGTTCATTGCTTCGGAGAATTCTACTACTATTTTGCTATCTTTCTTTATACCCTTATCGTTATTTTTTGGGCTCGTGCTGATAATTATTGGCTTTATGTTGTCGGGTTTGTCTTCAACAATTAGCTCAAAAGTAGTTTTGACGGTTTTTGTTTCTGACGTTCCTGTTACAGTGACGGTATAACGTTTGGCTTCTACATCTTCTATAAGTTCTAAGCTTAGTTTACTTTTATCAGCTTTTGTATCATTTGGCTCAAAG
>JALVEE010000281.1 GCA_027008645.1 Saprospiraceae bacterium | reverse complement strand
TGGCTAAATAATGTTACATTTGTCATTGGAGAAGTTGTTTTTTTGTTCAAACTCAAAGATAATTTGAGATATTAAATTACTTCTCCTTTTTTTTAACTTTTTTTTAATTGTTTAGGACGCTATTGTTTATAAATTAATACATTTGTCATATTAATACCAAATTGTCTTTAAAATATCTTATGATTTTAGAATTAAAATGGTTATAAGCTACATTTTAGAGTTAAAGATTGTACGCACGAAAACAAGCAATTTTTGAGATTCTGCTAATTTTTGTTTAGATTTTGAAGTGTTTTCGTGCAAACACTAAATTGGTATAAATGCACTATCATAAAAATTTTGATATTGCATCAATTAAGATAATAAAAACATTGATAGTGGCAAAAAGGAAATTGATTCAGCGAGCTAATGTGAGTTTGGATTTGTGGTTTGAGAAAGATAGAAAAGCAATTGAAGATATGAAAGAAATAGCTAAAGCTAAAACCGATTTGGGATACTTGTCGTCTCATTGCATAGGTGAACAATATAATTATACATCACCCAAGCATATAGAAACATTTGCTATTTAGACAGGAATAAAAAAATACTGATGCGAGTAAAGGAATTTAAAGAAGTATATTTTCCGGTTATCCCCCAAGAGCCGGGTGTATATAAGTTCATTGGAGACAATGACATTGTCCTTTATGTGGGCAAGGCTAAAAACCTGAAAAAAAGAGTAGCTTCATATTTTAATAAAAACCAAAAAGTATATAAAACAAAACTTCTTGTCAGGAATGCAGTAAAAATCGATTTTACAGTTGTCCATTCGGAACAAGATGCCCTTTTGCTCGAAAGTACTTTGATAAAAAGGTATCAACCCAGATACAATGTGATGCTCAAAGACGGGAAGTCTTATGTATATATAAGGATTAGAAATGAAAATTTCCCAAGAGTAGAGTTCACAAGGAATGTGATACGTGACGGATCTGTATATTTTGGTCCTTATACTTCAAAATACAGGGCTAATATACTTTTGGACTTGATCAAAAAACTTTTTAAAATCAGAACCTGCAAGCTTAATCTGACTCAAAAAAATATAGATTCCGGCAAATTCAAAGTATGTCTGGAGTATCATATCAAAAATTGTCTGGCTCCGTGTATAGGACTTCAATCGGAGGAAGAGTACAACAATATGATAGAGCAGGTGAAGAATATTCTTAGAGGACATTTTAAAAATGTCAGGAGTTATATAAAAGAAAAGATGAATTATTACGCCGAAAGACTTGAATTTGAAAAGGCACAGGAATTTAAAGATAAATTAGTTGCATTTGAAGACTATCAATCAAAATCTACTGTTGTAAGTACAAAAATAAAGGATTTGGATGTATTTTATATGGATATGGATGATGATTTTGCTTATGTCAATTTTCTTAAAGTTGTAAATGGTAGTATTATTTTGGCGGATACGGTCAAATTGGAAAAAAATCTGGATGATGATAAAGAAACTATTTTAAGATATGCAATCGATGTTTTGAGAAGAAAATACAATAGCATATCCAAAGAATTGGTCTTGCCTTTCAGGATAAAAATGGCTCTTGAAGATGTGAAAATAACAGTGCCAAGGAAAGGTGATAAGATGCAATTACTTGAAATGTCGATTAAAAATGTGAAATATTTCAAACTGCAAACTCAAAAAACCGCTCTTGAAAAAAAGAAAAAAGTATCATCCGCAGAAAGGATATTGAAAACCCTTAAAGATGATTTGCAAATGGATGTTTTGCCATATCAGATTGAGTGTTTTGATAATTCAAATCTCCAGGGTAGTTTTCCTGTAGCAAGTTGCGTGGTATTCAAAAATGCTAAACCATCTAAAAAGGATTACAGGCATTTTAATATAAAAACAGTAGTGGGAATTGATGACTTTGCTTCTATGGAAGAGATTGTGTACAGGAGATATTCCAGATTGTTAAGAGAAAATGAACCATTGCCTCAACTGCTTATAGTTGACGGTGGTAAAGGGCAATTGAGTTCGGCTATGAAAAGTATAAATAAACTTGGGATTGCTGACAAGATGACTATTGTAGGCATTGCTAAAAGACTGGAAGAAATATATTTTCCGGGAGATTCCATTCCTCTTCATATCAATAAAAAATCGGAGTCGCTTAAATTGATACAGCAATTGAGAAATGAAGCGCATCGATTTGCCATCACTTTTCATCGTAATCAAAGATCAAAAGACTTTACCAAATCGAGCATAAAAAATATCAAGGGAGTAGGGGATAAGTCAGTAATTAAACTATTAAAGCATTTTAAGTCGGTAGATAAAATCAAAGAAGCTTCTATTGAAGATATATCTATTGTGGTTGGTAAGTCTATTGGTAAAAAGGTGTATGATGCGTTAAATTCATAATTGTCACAAACCCATCCTTTTACCGACTTCTATCATGTATTTAAAGGCATCATCATAATTATTGGCTATTTTCCCATCCAAAATTGCTTCTCTTATTTCCGTTTTGATGATACCTACTTCTTTGGAAGGTTTTAGATTAAAAGCTTTCATTATTTCTTCGCCGGAAATTGGAGGTTGCCAATTCCTAAGTTTATCTTTTGCCTCAACTTCTTTCAATTTTTCGATCACCAAATCGTAATTTTTAAGAAAAGTTTTGATTTTTCTTTCGTTTTTTGAAGTGATATCTGCTTTGGCCAAAATCATCAAATCATCAATGTCATCGCCTGCTTCGAAAAGCAATCTCCTGATAGCGCTATCTGTTACTTCTTCCTTTACCAATGTCATTGGACGCAAGTGAAGACGCACAAGTTTTTGGATGTATTTCATTTTGTGATCCAAGGGTAACCTCATTCTTTTGAAAATATGATATACCATATTTGCTCCAACGACTTCATGTCCGTGAAATGTCCATCCCTCTTTATTATTGAATCTTTTTGTTCTGTCTTTTCCTATATCGTGAAGTATGGCAGCCCACCTTAACCATTGATTATCAGATTTTGCTGCCAAATTATCCAAAACCTGTATGGTATGATAAAAATTGTCTTTGTGAGACAAGCCATTTTTTGTTTCTACTCCTGCCAATTTAGTTAATTCAGGAAAAATTATTTCCAGTAATCCTGAATCAAAAAGCAATTTGAATCCTTTGGAGGGTTTATTTGCAGCAATGATTTTTTGCATTTCATCGCTTATCCTCTCAGGAGAGACTATTTTGATTCTATCTTTATTTTTAGCTATTGCATTGAAAGTAGCTTCCTCTATTTTAAAATCGAGTTGGGTAGCAAATCTGATAGCTCTCATCATCCTCAATGGATCATCAGAAAAAGTAATATCCGGATCCAAAGGAGTTTTTATAAGCTTTTGCTCTATATGCTTCAAGCCTCCAAAAGTGTCTGTAATACGGAAATCATTATTTTGTTTTAACTCAATAGCCAGAGTGTTTATCGTGAAATCACGCCTGTTGAGGTCATCTTGGAAACTTCCGGATTCTACGACCGGTTTGCGGCTATCAAAATTATATGATTCTTTTCTGGCACCTACAAATTCCAATTCAAATTCATTGTACTTTATCATAGCGGTTCCAAATCTTTTGAATATTGCGATTTCTCGGGTGATTCCCAAAAGTTTTGAAAGCTCTTTGGCCAAAGCAATCCCATCACCTATGCAAACTATATCTATATCTTTGGAAGGTCTTCTCATTATTTTGTCCCTGACATATCCTCCGATAATATATGATTTTACTCCCAAATTTTTTGATACATTTGCTATTGAGTCAATCAATTTTTTTTCACTATCACTAATCAATAATTCCATTCAAAACACTTTATTATTTTTATTCTTAGACAATATCAAGAATACCGTTCTACAATTTCATCCATTATACTAAACAACACTTCCGGTTCATTAGTTGTGACGAGAGCCATTCTGTAATGTTTTATATCTTTTAGACCTTTGAAGTAATTGGAATAGTGTTTTCGCATTTCCAATACTGCCAGTCTTTCCCCTTTCCATTCTATACTGTATTTCAGATGTGCTTTTACAGCATCCACTTTCTCTTGGATCGTAGGAGGATCTAATAATTCACCCGTTTTAAAATAGTGTTTTACTTCTCTGAAGATCCACGGATTTCCTATGCTTGCACGCCCAATCATAATGCCATCAACATTATACTTGTTTTTATATTCCAAAGCCTTTTGCGGTGAGTTGATATCACCATTTCCAAATATGGGGATATGTATCCTCGGGTTGTCTTTTATTTTACCTATATAATCCCAATCTGCTTCTCCTTTGTACATTTGAGATCTGGTTCTTGCATGAATGGATATTGCTTTTATACCTACATCTTGAAGTCTTTCTACTACCTCTTCTATTTTTATTGAATCATGATCCCATCCAAGCCTCGTTTTTACTGTAACAGGTAGAGTCGTTGCTTTCACGATTTCACCAGCCATTTTTACCATTTTATCGATGTCTTTAAGTAAAGCGGCTCCTGAACCTTTATTGACAACTTTTTTTACAGGACAACCAAAGTTGATATCAAGTACATCGGGATTATATGGCGTAATGGTCTTAGTGGCTTCTATCATTGAGTCTATTTCGGCACCGAAAATCTGTACCCCGATAGGTCTTTCTTCTTGTAAGAATTCCAATTTTTTTAAGCTTTTACCTGCATCTCTTATCAAGCCCTCAACTGAAATAAATTCAGTGTACATCATATCACAACCGTTTTGTTTGCAAAGCAATCTGAAAGGAGGGTCGCTAACATCTTCCATCGGAGCAAGTAATAACGGATAATCACCTATTTCTACATCACCTATTTTGACCATTGTGTTAATTTTGCTGCAAAAATAATTATATTATTCAAAGCCGTGCTATATATACCAAATGAAAACCAAAATGCCCAATAAATTCCTTATCTTTTTACGTTCTTCTGCTTCTATACCAAATAAATTCCAAAATGACGCATATATTCCATTTTAATTTTCCAATATTTTCATTAAAAATACTCGCCATAGCTAGTGTCAAGTCAAGTGTAATGTTTCAGGTAAGTTGATGTTATTTTTGTCGAGAACAAAGCATATAATTTTCAGCATAGCCGTAGCTATGGTGGAAATTATTAATGCAGTTATCGGCAAAAAGAACGAATACTTGGTCTGAAAGAGTATGCTTGACTTGACACTAGGCTATGCCTGTGTTTTTTTTCTTAATCTTGAAAAATTAATTCTATAATATTTATACGCCATTCTCGAATTTATTTGGCATTAAAATTATTTCTATAACTATGGCTATACAAAGAATTTTAAAATTTGAATAACAAAAAAATATTTAGAATTTACTTAGTGCCTGGTCAAAAACAGGAAATTTTTGAGATTCAGATAATTATTGATCAGATTTTGGCTTTTTTGCAATGATTTGATGCCTTTGTATCAATCGCTTGTAAAAAAGGCTAAAGATGACAATAAGAATCAATTTCAAATTTGATGTGTTTTCGACCAGACACTACTTAGTGTATTTTGATATTCAATTGATATTAATTTTGTTTTTGACGAATTCTTTTTATCTTGCGAAAGATTATCTGTTTAGTGAATGTAAGAAAACAGAGGTGTATCTCATTTTTTCGCTTTTCCCATTGCTTTGCCTCTGACTCCTAAAGGAGAATCAACCCGCAACGCGAAAAAATGAAATGCAACCAAAAACAGGCAATTTGTTGTTAATTGAAAAAAAATAAAATGTACCGGTTGAAAAGAATAATGAAGATTTTGTACACAATATATATATTATTAGTTGTGTCTCTAATTTCAAGTCTTGGAGCTCAAAATATAATTCCCAGTTCTTTATATGCTTTTGATAAGTACAGTGTAAATAGTGGATATGCGGGATTAAATGGCAGTAAGGTTTTAAGTTTAAATATTAGAGAGCAATGGTTAGGTCTTGAAGAAGCTCCAAAAAATTATTCGATATCTTATACAAGTCCTCTGTACCGCTTTCACGGTTCTGTTGGCGCCAAGATATCATCGTTAAGATCTGGGATTGGTAAAAGTGTTGGCTTGGACTTATCATATAATTACGTTTATCAATCGTCTTTTGGACTTATTTCTTTTGGAATGGGGACAGGCATTAGAAATATGAAAATAGATAAAAATAAAATAGTGACTCCTACAGGATTTTACTCTCTTGGGGAAATAAATCACAATGATCCATTTATTATTGATAATTTGTCCCATGATGTTTATATAGCTAAAATGAGTGTTTTTGGAGTTTATTATTACAATAATATTGAGTTTGGAATAATATTTGATAAAGAAATAAATGTGTCCGATAAATTGGGATATGAAAGAAAAGATATATTGAGATTTAATTGGCAATATATATACAGCTATACTCAAGATATCTCTTTCAAAGCTTTTGGCCTGATTTATACAGATTTTGTTTTAATACAAAATGATATTGGAATTGTAGGTCTGTATAAAAATAATTATCTGACGGGAGTGAATCTTAGAGGGTATAATAATAAAACGTTTGATTCTGTATCGTTTTTGATAGGTGGTAATATTAACTATAAGCTTAGATTGGTATATTCTTATGATTTTACGATTTCAGGTCTTCGAAAAGTTGAAGATGGAACACATGAAATAAAAATAATATATAATTTTGGGAAAAAAAGCATCAAAAGGAGATTGCCTCCAATGATTAATAATCCAAGGTTGTAAGATACTTTAACATGTTTTATGTTTTATTTTATTTTTATACAATATTGCTTAATATAATAGATTAATGTATCAATATTTTTTTAATATGTTAAAATATAAATGAATATAAAATAAAAAATCAAAAAAACTGTTAAGGTATTGGTGATGATTTTTTAACAATATTTTGCGTAAATTTTTTTGTTAGTAAAAAAAACGATATATCTTTACGCTCGTTTTAAAAATTTTTGAGTTAAACTTATTGAATTAACTATGAAAAAGACAGTAATTTCTTTATTGGGGGTAGCTATGTTTATCCTTCTTTTATCATCTTGTGGTAAAAGAGAATCAGGTCAGCTCACGGGAGTGCAAGATAGACCTTCATGGAGAGGTATTAATCCTTACGGAATGGTCTATATACCATCAGGGTTTATGCATATTGGCCAAGATGATAATGATATGTTTCACCAATATATCAAAAGATCAAAGTCAGTTTCAATTCAAGGATTCTATATGGATGATACGGAGATAACCAACAATGAGTATCGTCAATTTGTTAATCATGTCAGAGATTCTATTGCTCATGTTATTATGGGAGATGTTGATGAGGATGATAAGATTGATTGGGATGTAGAGTTGGATTGGGAACCCGAAGGCGGATTGGACGAAATGTTCTATGAAGGCGATATGATGATCAATGGTAAAAGAGAGTTGAATACTAGTAAACTTATCTACAAATACCAATGGATTGATTGGCAAAGAGCGGCTAATCAGAGAGATGTTGTGAGATCATCTCTAATCAATAAAGAAGAAGTAGCTATTTACCCTGATACATTGGTATGGATTCGGGATTTTGGTTACTCTTATAATGAACCTTTTACTAGAAATTATTATTGGCATCCTGCATATGATGATTATCCTGTGGTGGGTGTAAATTGGAGAATGGCTAATGCATTTAACTTTTGGAGAACCCAGTTCTGGAATAGCTATGATGGAAATACAGTTAATACTGAAGAATTCAGGCTTCCAATAGAAGCTGAATGGGAATGGGCTGCAAGAGCAGGTCATGAAAGAGCTTCATATCCTTGGGGATCCTATTATGTGAGAAATGCAAAAGGATGTCCTTTGGCAAATTTCAAGCCCGGTAGAGGTAACTACGGAGAAGACGGTGGTATGATTACCGTAAAGGCCGACGCATACTTCCCAAATGAATATGGTTTGTATAATATGGCAGGCAATGTCGCTGAATGGACAAGTACTGCTTATTATCCTTATGGATATCAAACGGAGCACGATTTGAATCCTAATATTACCTACAATGCCAAGGAAGATGATGCAGATGCATTGAAACGCAAAGTGATAAGAGGGGGATCTTGGAAAGATATCTATTATTATCTACAAAACTCAACTAGAGATTTTGAGTTTCAAGATACAACAAAATCTTATATAGGTTATAGATCTGTATTGACATTCTTAGGTAGGTCAATTAATGATTTCAATTAAAATTAACTATTTTTATTATTATAATTTGCAACGAAATTTTTATTTATTAATCAAAAAAAAGTATTATGAGTTTTATTCATTCAAGAGGGTTTAAATATTTGAAAAACTTAATTATAGGTATCGCAGCAGCGGTAGTAATGTTAGGAGCACTTGGTAAACTTACAAGTAAACCTTGGGGTAACTTGGCGATTACTGTGGGTTTAGGTACTGAGGCGTTCATTTTCTTCATGTTAGGTGTATTAGGCCCTGAAAAAGATTATTATTGGGAAAAATTGTATCCCGGATTAGACAAACACAATGCTAAATTGCAACCTTTAGCTGGAGGAGAATTGAAAGGTGACTTCAGACCTTTGAATGCAGATGCAGTCGAATCTAAGTTAGGTGGTATGCTTGAAGAATTGCAATCAATGTCAAAAAGTCTTGGTTCACTTAAGGCTCTTCAAGAAATAGATTTCTCCGAAACAGCAGAAAACGCCAAGTCAATGCACAATTTCTATAAGAGAATTAATGAAGCTATGGCGACTTTGAGCGAAACAGCAGACGATACAGTAAAATATAAAGACAATATTGCTTCTCTGAACAAGAATTTGTCTCAGTTGAATGGAGTATATGGAAATGTATTATCAGCATTTCAAGTAAAAAGTTAATCTGTTATAGATTGACGCTTTAAATTTTATTGTTAACGAAAAAAAAATAAATTATGTCTATACCAAAGGAACCGCGGCAGTTGATGATTAACGTGATGTATCTAGTACTGACTGCACTCCTTGCTCTAAACGTTTCAGCTGCTGTATTCAATGCATTTGAAATGGTCGATAGAAGTTTGAAAAGTGCTAACAAGGGATTGGAAGAATCAAATTCTAAATTACCGGCAGCTATCGAGAAAGGAGCAAAGAAAAGAGATGAATATAAAGTATATACTGAAAGAGCAGATAAAGCTCGTCAATATACCAAAGAATTTACAGATTATGTTCAAGGAATTAGAGATCATCTTATAGATGAGTCAGGAAATAGAAATGGGGAGGTAGATGATGGTGATTATCTTGAGATTAATGGAAGAAAACAACTTATTGGAAAAAGGGATTATTCAGCTGTGACAAGAATTATGGTTGATGAAGATAAAGGATCTGAACTTGAAGCTAAGATAGCCGAGTATAAAAATAAGTATTTAAGTCTATTCAATGATGATGAAAGAGAAAAATATGCTAATAATATCCCTTTGCAAATCGATGATGAAGCTTGGAAACACGATTTGATGAAAAGAAAGAATTGGGCTGATTTTACTTTCAATCATATGCCATTGACTGCAACATTGCCTATTTTTAGTAAGTTTCAGAATGACGCTAAAGCTTCTGAAGCGGCAGTACTTAATTATTTATTGGGAAAAGTAGGATCTACTGATGACCTTGTCTTTGATAAATATGCTGTTGTGTCTTCTCCAAAGAAAACTTATATTATTAAAGGAGAAAAATTTGAAACAGAATTGATGCTAAGTACATATGCATCAAAATCTGTGAATACAGGAATATCAATTGCAGTGAACGGTAGGAATATACCTTTGAAAGAAGGTGTAGCTAAATATGTTGCACCTGCTACTTCTTTAGGAAAAAAGACCTATAATGTTGTGGCAACATTGAAAAATCCTACAACGGGTGAAGTTAATAAATATACAAAGAAATTTGAATACGAAGTAGGTGAGAGATCTATAGCGATTTCTGCTACAAAGATGAATGTATTCTATATTGGCGTGCCTAACCCTGTTGAGATTTCAGCATCAGGTATCTCAAGTAACAAGATGAATGTCGGTATGACAGGTGGCGGAGGAACTATCAAAAGAAATGGAGATGGAACTTATACTGTTAATGTGACGCAACCTACTAAAAAAGGGCAATTTGCATACGTGACAGTTAGTGCACCGGGTATCGAAACTTCAAAAAAAGCTTTTAGAGTCAAAAGAATACCAACTCCAACGGTAAAACTCGGAAGAAAGCTCGGTGGTGGAATAAATAATGGAGAGTTTAAAGTAAATAGAGGATTGATTCCTGTTTTGGAAGGATTTGATTTTGATGCAAGATGTAATGTAGTAGGATTTAGGATGGTTAGAGCACCTAAAAGAGATGATCCTAGAGCAGTTCAAAATAGAGGTGGTAAATTTAGTGCTGAGACTATGGCATTGGTCAATAAGGCTAAACCCGGCGATAGATATTTCTTCGAAGAGGTAAAGTGTAAATGTCCGGGAGATAAATATGCACGTGAAGTGAATTCTTTATCATTCTTGATAAAATAAAAAATTAATAATCATATTATGAAAATCATGTTGAAATTTTTAATGTCGTTGATAATATTGTTGTTTGTATTTAATGTACAAGCACAAAAGGACGATGATGAGCAGATAACAGAATCCAGCTCTCCTAATAAATATATGGATGATATCGTTGAGAGAACTCTTACTTTGGAGTCAAAGGTTTTACCATATGAATCATTGAGAGAGTCCGATATACCTTGGTCAAAAAAGGTATGGAGAATTATCGAGACAAGGGAAAAATTGAATCTGTCTTTCAGAAATGAGGTTAGACCTTTCTTTACAATCTTGGTTGATAAGATTAATGAAGGTAAGGTGGCTGCATTTAAAGACGATGAATTTAAAGAGCCTATGACTGCAGAAGAAGTTAAAGGACAGATTTTTAAAATTGATTCTGTTCCTTATTATGACCCTGAAACCTATGAGGAGACAGTCAAAATAGTGAAGAATGAGATAAATCCCGAGGATATCAATCGATACAGAATTAAGGAAGTATGGTATTTTGATAAGGAAGCTTCAATGGTTAGAGTTAGAATACTTGGTATATCTCCTTTAAGGGAAGTTATGGATGATGCTACAGGTGAGTTGAAGTATGAAGAACCTCTATTCTGGGTGTATTATCCTGAGTTGAGAGAGTTTCTTGCCGGAGAAGCAGTGCCTAGTGATTACAATGATAGTTATCCCATGACTTGGTATGATTTGTTTGAAAACAGAATGTTCTCAAGTTATATAATGAAAATCAATAATATCCTTGACTTGAGAATTGAGCATAAATTTGATCCAACCAGTGATACCTATAATATGGATATTTTGCTTGAGTCTGAAAGGATAAAAGAAGAGCTATTCAATTTCGAACATGATTTATGGAGCTATTAATTTAGTTTTTTAACTTATAAATGATGCTGTCTCGGATTTAACCTTGACAGCATTTTTTTTACAAGCACTAAAAATATTTTTTATCAATGCAAGTATTTGTTAAAGAAAAAGGCTTAAAGCAAAGGATTTCTTATCTTAAATCCAAAGGTAAATCAATCGGATTCGTACCTACGATGGGTGCATTGCACGACGGTCATATGCAACTGATAAAAGCATCAAAACAAAAATGTGACATAACTGTTTGCAGTATATTTGTCAACCCAACTCAATTCAATAATAAAGAAGATCTTGTCAAATACCCGCGGACATTTGAGCGTGATAAAGAATTGCTGAAGAATGAAGGAGTTGATATTATATTTCATCCTACAGCTGAGGTTGTTTATCCCAAGGGATTAGATCTAAGCGTCGATATGGATTTGGAGGGACTTGATACGATTTGGGAGGGAGAGTTTAGACCCGGACATTTCAAAGGTGTTGTGCAGGTGGTAAAGAGACTATTGGATTTGGTTGAACCCGGCTATTTGTTTATGGGGCAAAAAGATTTTCAACAATTTACTATTATCAGTATGATGTTGCGGAAATTGAAAATTTCCACTGAATTAATTGTTGTCCCCATACATAGAGAGAAATCAGGTTTAGCTATGAGTTCACGAAATGTCAGACTTACAAAAGAATTTAAAACAAAGTCTTTGGTACTAAGCCGGATGTTGAAATACGCTAAGGATAATTATCGTTTTGATAAAATAAGTGAAATTCGAAAGTATGCACTTGGTAAGATTGAAGAAGAAGGACTGAAACCTGAGTATTTTGCTATAGTCAATGGATATGACCTTCATGAAGTAAAATCAAGTGATGAGAACTATATCATCGCTATCGTCGCTGCATGGGCAGGTGAGATAAGATTGATAGATAATATCATTATTTCAAAATAAATTCACATATTATGAATTATTGTTATGTATAATAGTTACATTTGCATAAAAGTTGTTTTTTGTGCTAAGGAAAATATTTCATAATAGGGTTATTTTTGTATTGATGGCTTTGGCAATATCGATTGTACTCAGCTTCTCAGGTTTTGCTAAAAGTTTATTTATTACAAGACAAATTCATCCTACTTCTTTTCTGTCCCCTTTAACAATTGCATTAATTGTTTTACTTATTGACTCTATTTTAATAAGTTTCTTGTTTTATCAAAAGGAAAATGATTTCCCCCCCCAAACTGATGAGAAATCCGGAGATTCGAATAATAAGTATAGAATTACAGCAGGCATTTGGTATTTATTGCTCTTGGGAGTTGGAGTATTTACAGTATTTATAATAAGATTTCTTTATAGTTTTATAGACTTCGATTTCAAGGTAAATTCATTATTTGAAATTGGCTACAGGGATATTTTTTGGTTCTTTATTTTTATCAATATATTTATTAGCTATTTGCTCTTTTCATTAAGTATCTATATTGAAATTGATAGATTAAAACTTAAGTTAAATGAAAAGTTTGTCATTATGGCTGTGATTATTTCATTATTTGTCATAATCTCTTTGATATTTCGCTGGAGTTATACCATACCTGTATTGCTTTCTTTTCTTATTTTTATCTTTGTTCTGGACTTATATATGGATAAAAAATCATTGAGTTCTACATGGATTTTTACATTTATGATAATAATTGCCGGATTTACCTCTTTGATATTATTCTCAGCCTATTCCGAATTGAGAACAGGCAAAAGGGTACAGATAATCAAAAATTCGATTTTTACACCTGATGAAAGGCATAAAAAATTGATTTCGGATGATAAAACAGATACGCTCAATACGAAATCCGTGAGTATTATCATTGATACTATCGGAGAAAAACAATTTTTGGATATTATTAATAAAGGTTATTATAATTTAACAAATACCATGTATTTTAATCCCCGAACAGGTGATTATATCAAGCTTGTGGAAAAATTTGAGGATGAGGGGCAGTATATCGTTAAATTTTTACACAATAAAAAAGGAGACAAAGCAATACCTGGTATCATTTTTTATGATAATAGACTATTATCCAATAATACTTCTTATGATAAAATACCGATTGAGGAAGGTTTTTTGTCTGATACTGCCAAAGTCAAAGAATATTATGCCGATGGATTATCTTTTTTGAAATATAGAATAGGACATAAGCTTACTGTTATTAGTATAGAGAAAGTTCCCGGAATCCTGATTCCATTTTCATTGTTCTCTATGCTATTTGTCTTGACAGGTATATTTGTGTTTTTGATATCTATACTAAATTCGAGATTCAAGATGCTCCCCGGTATAATCGGAGTATCGTTCAATGGTGTTAATTCATTGCGGGACAGGATACAGTTTAGTATTATAGGAATGGTAGTTGTGTCTTTCTTTATTTTGGGATTGATTACATTTTATTTTATAGATAAAAATTCGATGCCGCAAGCTTCGCAAATACTGTCAAATTTCCTAAATGTCTATGTTTTACTGTTTTTGGTCGCGGGAGCTATAGCGATAGCCTTGGCTAATTCAATCTCAAAACCCGTGGAAATACTCGGCGAAAAATTGGAAATTCTGAATTTAAGCGAGAATAACGATTTGCTGAAATGGGACAAGCAAGATGAAATCGGTAAATTGATAGAAATTTACAATAGGACGGTGAAGAAGCTTGAGGAGAGTGCCAAAATAATAAGCAAAATCGAGAGAGATTCTGCTTGGAGAGAAATGGCAAAGCAGGTAGCCCATGAGATAAAAAATCCTTTGACTCCACTTAAACTCAATATCCAATATATGCAAGGAGTTGTCGGCAATACTCCTGAAAGAGCAGCAGATATGGTTAAGCAATTGGCTCCAAGTTTGATTGAGCAAATCAATAATCTTGATAAAATCGCTACAGAGTTTGCTGATTTTGCCAAAATGCCTCAAGCCAGTAATGAAAAAGTGAGATTGAATGAAATAGTAAAGGCAGTACATGATTTTTTTAGAAAGAGAGAAGATATCGATATACAATTGTATGTACCTATTAATGATTTGATTGTTTTTGCAGACAAAAATCATTTGGTTAGTATTTTGAATAATATTTTGAAAAATGCTATTCAAGCAATCCCTACGGATAAAGTTGGTAAAATAGTAATCGAATTGTATAAGAAAAACAATGATGCAATAGTGAAAATTACCGATAATGGTACGGGAATTCCGGATGAAATGCTTTCAAAAGTTTTCTCACCCAATTTTACCACAAAAAATTCAGGGACCGGATTGGGATTAGCTATTTCGACAAATATGATACAGGCATTCAATGGGAAAATCTATTTTGAAACTGAAGTGGGGAAAGGTACATCTTTTTTTGTAGAAATCCCTTTGATGAGAATTCAAGATAATTATCCCGAGCAAAAACGTGTGTTTTTGGATGATTAGCTTAGCTATTTCCCCTTACCTTTAACCAATACCAATAGGGTGTAGAAAAGTATCTTGAAATCCAAAGATATTGACATGTTTTCAAGATAAAGAAGGTCGAATTTCATTCTTTGGAGCATTTCCTCTACATTGGAGGCGTAACCGTATTTGACTTGTCCCCATGATGTAATTCCGGGCCTGACATTTAATAGTCTTTTGTAATGTGGCGCTTTCAGTGCTATTTTGTCAATAAAATATTTTCTTTCAGGTCTTGGACCGACCAAGGACATCTCGCCTAATATTACATTCCAAAACTGGGGGAGTTCATCAAGTCTGTATTTTCTCATTACCGTACCCCATTTGGTAACCCGGTCATCATTCTCATGTGATAATTGTGGCCCATCTTTTTCAGCACCTACTACCATTGATCTGAATTTGATTATCTTAAAAGGTCTTCCTTTCTGTCCAATCCTTTCTTGATAATAGAAGATAGGTCCGGGTGATGATAGTTTAACTCTTATGATGATATACAAATAAACCGGTATAAGCAATATCATTGCAATCACACTCACAGAAAAATCAAATATCCTTTTGAGTCTTCTTTCCCATTTTGGCATCAACTCTCTGTCTATCTCCAGCAATACAGCTCCATATACATGGTTCATTTTGACATTCCCCAAGAGTATATGATACATATCCGGAATGATTTTGATAAGAATATTATCTTCAAAATCAAAGAGTATATTGATGATTTTGTTGACTTTAGAGTGTTCGGAAGATTCAACAGCAATAATTACTTCCTCTATTTCATATTGTGTTATTATTTTTGCAATATCATTGATATTCCCTAATTTTTTTAAATATTTGTTTAGTTCGTTTTTGCTTTTTCCATTCGTATCGATGAATCCTACAAAATTATAACCAAGTTTATAAGGCATTGTCGTGAGTTCCTCGTATAGTTTCAGGCTATTATTGTTTCCACCGATTATTAGCGTTTTAAAACCGACTAATCCGGTTTTTATTTTTTTCTTAAAATTGGTAAGAACAATCGTCCTGATTAAGGTAGTAATCGTGAAATGTATTGCGAAAAGAACCAGAAAAAGCTTGAAAGTACTTATATATCTCAATACAAAATCATCTCCGAGCAAAACAAAAGTTATAATTGAAGAGCCAAGGAGTGAAAGCCAAAATGTCCTTTTAACAGTTGCAAATCTTGAGAAGCGATAAATGTCTTTGTATTTGTCAAATATGCTATAAAGCAAAACCCAAAAAACCGGGATTCCCAAGATGCCTATATAAAACTTTGTGTCATTAAAAACCAACTCCAAGGAAAAATGTTCGGTTTCGACATATTTTCTGAAAAGAAAAAATAAAGCCCATGAAATCGCAGCTGCGATTAAATCCCAAAGTATATATTTAATTAAGCCTTTTGTCTGTTGGTCAATTCTCATCTATTCAAATATACTAATTTAAGATTATCAATATAGACTTTAGATTTGTCCAGATCTTCCGGATGAATAACTTTGATATATATTCTGTAAGAGGTCAACTCCGCTTTTTTGATAGAATAAGACAAATCAAGATAAAGTTTATTCCAATTATCTTTCTTTTTCATTATAATCAAATCTTGACTGTATTCGTTTGAAAATTGATCTTTTCCTGAGATACCGATCACAAATTCCGTATTGCACATATAATCGATTTCAAAAAACACCTTATTCCCTTGTGTTGGTAGATCAAAGTAATCTTTTTTTGTGGTCACTTCAATGCTTTTGTGCTCAGCATCTAACGATATTAAGCCACATTTTTTTCCATATACGGCATTTTCTTCTGTTATTTGGATCTTTGTATTCCCTGTTTTTACTTTATTAAATATATTTCCTTTCTCAAATCCCTCGATGAATACAAATTTTGAAAAATTATCGTATTTAAAAATTGCAGCTATGGTATCTATTGCGCCCGGAGTTAAAGCTTCGTTAAATTCAATATTCTTATACAAGAAATAGATTTCAATATTATCTTTAGCTCCATTGCTTCTTATTCCCGCATATATTTTGATATTGGGTTTGGAATAATCATCCGGAATAATAGGAATTAATTCTTTTTTGTTGAACACTCCAATTGGGTTTTCATCGACATACACCCAAAGCTCAGTTATACTTTGGGATTCTGCTCCTTGTATATATTCATCTGTTGACAAGCCTACGGTGTCTATAAATATATAAGCGGGAATCACTGCTTCTGTACTTTTATTACAAGAAGACATTATATTCAACAAGATAAATAGTGGAATTAAAAGTGAAATTATGAATCGATTTCTCATTATTTGTTTATTGTTTTTAATATATCTTCAGCCAGTTTAACTGCAACAAATCCATCCTGAACATTCACTCTAGGTCTGGTATTATTGAGTATGGAATAATAAAACCCATTTAGCTCGTCAAATATTGAATTATTTGTATCTTTTTTTAAAATAATTTCATTTTCTATTATTTTATTTTCTTTTTCCGGTTTATTGAGATAACCGGTTATTTTGACTTTTTTGGTTGACAAATCCAATTCAATATATCTTTTTTCTGTCCATATCTTCATTTTTCTTTCCATATATGGATGAATAATACTTGAAGTCAGTGCAGCAGTAGTCCCATTATCAAAAAGGATATTGGCAGACGCAAATTCTAAATTATTGCCGTATTTTTTTAAGCCGGAAGCATTTATGGTTTTCACCTCATTTCGGATAAAATGGAGAACCAAATCAATATCGTGTATCATCAAATCAAAAACAACTGAGACATCAGTTCCTCTTGGATTATATGTCGATAGTCTATTTGCCTCAATATGGATAATCTTATCATCCTCCAATCCCAAATCTTGAGTGGCAGGGTTATATCTTTCTATATGTCCTACTTGGAGTTTTAGATTTGTTTTGTTTAAAATATCCATTATTTCCTTTGCTTCGACCACATTAACTGTCATTGGTTTTTCGACAAATACGTGTTTGCCCAGAGACAATGCTTTTTTTATTAGCCGGAAGTGGGAAGAAGTCGGAGTTGTTATGTCGATTGCATCACAATCCAACATCAATAAGGTAGGATCAGAGTAGCTTTTTACTCCATATGTTTTTGCTATTTCAGCTGCTCTTTTTTCATCGGCATCAAAAAAACCAATCACTTCAAAAGGTGATTTCAACAGATTATTGAGGTGGAAGTTTCCAAAATAACCTGCTCCAAATAAACCTATTTTTATTTTATCCATTTTTCATCATTTTTCAAGAAAGACAATATTATAAAAAATTTAAGGCATTACCTATAAAATTACATTGTTTTTTTCGATTTTATAATCAATCTGAATTCGAAAATAGAGATTATATATCAATTATATATTGGTATTGAACAAAGAATAGGGTGAATGTATCAGTATATGACGATTTTTTTAATATCTGTCTTAAAACACTTAAAAACATATTGCTAAATAAAATATGTTAAATCATAAACAATTGAGTATCAGTATTAGTTAAAAAATGGATTAAGTTTGGCATTCTATTTGTATATAAGATGTTGAGAATCTATTTTTGAATAGGATTTTCAATAAAACTTAACTTAATTTTTTTTAAATGGCAGATTATAAAATAGCAATAGCGGATGAACACGAGATGTTCTTAGAAGGTTTGAAGAATCTTCTTGAGGCGAATGAATACCCCGGCTATAAAGTCGCAGCCACATCGAAATCAGGTAAAGACTTGATTTCACAAATTGGAAATGAAGATTTTGATGCTCTCATTTTTGAAATTAACTTTGTTGATATCGAACCGGAAGATTTGATAAAAGGGATAAGAAAGGCTAACAGAAATGTTAAACTTTTTGTTTTGAGTGCTTACGGTGATATGAACTTGGTCAAGAAATGCTTTAGATTGGGTGTAGATGGATACTTGTTAAAATCAAGTTCCTCTAAGGCTCTTTTTTCCGGCTTGGATACTATTTTTAGAGATGATATTTATATTGGAGAGAATCTTAAGGTATCTCCCGTAAAAAGTATCTCGGATAATAATAGCAGTACCGAAAGCTTTGAAAAAAAAAAGTATCCCTATGACCGCTTTTTGATAAGACAAAAGCTAACAAGAAGAGAGAAAGAAATTTTGAGATTTATTAATGAAGGTATGAGTAATAGAGCAATTGCAAAAGAGCTATACATCAGTGATCATACCGTAGGAGTACACAGGAAGCATATAATGAAAAAATTAAATGTAAACAGTACTGCTGATTTGATAAGTTTTGTATCTGAATTTGATATTCTAATAAAAGAAGAAGAACCGGTAGATGTCTGATCTACCTTTTTGAAATATAAGTATTAACTTTCATGAGTATTCTGTATTAATCCATCTGATTCGTGTGATTAAATATTGAAATAAATTTCGTAATCAATAAATTTTTAAATACTCATGAAAAACAAGAATTTTACAAGTGAATTAAGTGCTGTAATAAGAAAATCTTATCTAGCATTTATGTTTATGTTTGTGCTTTTTGCATTTACCAATGTGTCTGCACAAAATGATTGTCCTTTGAGCAGTAATGATTTGGTACAAGTATCCTTGGATGATAATTGTATCGCTACTGTTACTCCTGAAATGATAATCGAAGGGGAAAACGACAATGTGACCTGTGGCTATGAAATCCTTACCATTACTGATAATGGTGTGGAAGTTGGCCATGCGGAAGCAGGAAATACAGGAAACTGGATTTTGGACAATGTTGAATCTTACTATGGTCATACTCTTATGGCGACGGTCAGTTTCTTAAATGACCACCACAATAGTACTATGGGAAGGTTGTACATAGAGGATAAGATTGCTCCGACATTGAGATGCCTTGATTCTGTCTTTGTATCATGTTCGGAAGATTTGTCAGATTATCTGAATACCGATACTGATGCAAAGTACAAATATACAGGACCTCAACCTATTGTCCCAAGTGTAGGGCCAAATTATTCGGATTTTCCGTTTGATGTTCCTGCAAATGGTTCTGTAGTTATTCCATACAATGTTAATAACGATGCCAATCAGTCCGAAATAATTAATTTTGTACAAGCTGTGTTGTCGATGTCAACAAATGCTAATATGACTGTGGAGATTACCTCTCCTACTGAGGCTTCTACTAATGTTGTTACATCTAATTTTAAAGATAATTTCTTTTATGGAAAGCAAGCGATTGATCCTTATATCAATGGAGCTTGGTCTATCAAAATAAATAATGGGAATGGCTTTGCTGTAAAAGTTAAAAGTGCTAAACTAAGAATTAAAAGCACCGGATTTTTGCGCATAGGCAATGGTGTTATTGTTAGTGATAATTGTTTTAACAACAAAACAAGTATTGATATACTGTCTGACATAACTAAGCCAAACAAAGATGCTTGCGGCGACTATTTCCAAGAAAGAAAAATAAAATACCAAGGTACGGATTGGAGAGGAATGAAAACACCCGTATGTGAGCATGTGATAAGATGGGAGCACAAAGGCTTGAATGATTTGGAATGGCCTGCTAATTATGATGGATTAGCCGGATCTGAAGCTCCTTTGTCATGTACCGGTAAATTTATGGTAGCAGACTTAAGTGGTGATTTTACAGAGACAAACAATGTTTGGGATACTAATGGTGACGGATATCCTCAACCGGGTGAAGTTGAAGTGCCTACTATTGACGGTAATCCTATTTATCCTGATCCGGCGTACTGTATGATCAATGTTACATACTCTGATGAAAAATTTGATAAGTGTCCGGGATCATTCAAAATATTAAGAAAATGGATAGCATATGATATGTGTGAACCGGGTCAAACAGGAGTAAATCCAAGTGTGCATTATCAAATAATATTGGTAATCGACAATACTCCTATGGTACTATATACAAATGTATTACAAACTATTGAAGTAAGTGCGGATCCGTTTAAATGTGCAGCTGACGATATAGTATTACCATTACCACATATCGTAGATTATGGTTGTAGTGAAGCGTACGATTATGTTGTTGGATATTGTGATACGGGTAACGGAATATTTGAATTCTTTGATAATATCAGTTCTAAAGTTGTAAAAGATCCTTATGGAAGCGAACATTTAAATACGCTTGAATACACAATAGATGATCTTCCTGTAGGAGAAACATGTGTTAGATACATTATTACAGATGCTTGTGGAAACAAGACATATGCGACATTGACAGTGAGAGTGGTTGATGATGTAGCGCCAATTCCGATTTGTGATGAGCATACAGTCGTTACTGTTTCTTCAGATTGTACAGCAAGAGTTAATGCTGAGACATTTGATGATGGTAGTTTTGACAACTGTTCTGACGTGGACTTCACAGTGGCAAGAATGTACGGAAATAGTATTGGAACTTTCAAGGATTATGCTGATTTTAATGGAAATGATGTTGGTAATTCAAGACAAGTAGTGCTTAAAGTAACTGATAAGGAAGGAAATTCAAATACATGTATGGTATGGGTAACAGTTGACAATAAATTTAAGCCTCAAATATATTGTCCAAAGCCTATATATGTTGATTGTGGCACGGATTTGGAAGCTTTGGATTTGGGTACTCCTGATGTGGTATATAACTGTGATTATAAATTAGAGTCAGATCCGATTTCAGAGTCTTTGAATAATTGCGGTGTTGGTACTGCATCCAAGACATGGAAAGTATTAGTAGGTGGTAATGTTGTAAAGACTTGTACACAAAAAATATACGTAAGAAATGATACTCCTTTCACAATGACTAAATACGATTGGCCAAGTGATAAAACCAATTTGGTAGGTTGTACTGATGCAGATACAGATCCAAGTGTTACCGGAGAGCCTGACTTAAGTCATGATGATGCATGTAGTATGGTAGCTTCAACCTATACAGACAGAACATTTAATGTAGTGGAAGATGCTTGTTATAAGATATTGAGAGATTGGACAGTTATTGATTGGTGTAACTATAATGATAGTAATCCGGTTTATCTCGGGTTACCCGGGCATCCATATGTTGGAATGTGGACACATACGCAGGTGATTATGGTCAATGATAATAATGCGCCGGTGATTACTACATCTTGTGCAACTCAGACAGTTTGTGGATACAATGCAGATTGTACAGGTGATGTTACTTTGGTAGCGGAAGCTGATGATACATGTACACCTGATGATGAGTTGGCGTGGACATATAGAGTAGAGACAGAAGACGGTACATTCTTTGCGAATGGAAATTCAAATACATTTACTAGAAATCATATGGATTTTGGAACATATCATATCTATTGGACGGTTGAAGATAAGTGTGGAAATATAGATGAATGTGATTACAAGTTTATCTTGAAAGATTGTAAAAAACCAACTCCATTGTGTTATAGTGAGATTACTACTGTTGTGATGCCAACAACAGAACCAAGAATGGTAGTTGTAAGAGCAAGAGATTTTGATAGAGGTAGTGATGACAACTGTACAAAAGGAGCTACTTGCGGTGATTGTGATACTGAATTACACTTCTCATTTGATTCATTGGGTAATCAAACTCAAAAAACATTTACAGAAGCGGAAGTCGGGTTGCAAACACTTCAGATGTGGGTAAGAGATAAAGCGGGAAATAGAGACTTCTGTACTGTGACATTACATGTACAAGATAATGTACCGGGAGGAGCATTGATCGCAGGAAGTATAGTGACTGAAGATGATAAGGTATTGAAAGATGCAGCTGTTGAAATTGAAGATATGCTGGCTCATGAGACAAATCTAACTAAGACTGATGATAATGGATTCTTCCAGTTCAGTGTTGATGGTAATTCTAATTACAAGTTGAATGCAGAATTGGATGACAGTTATCTCAATGGTCTTACAACATTGGATATCGTAATTATCCAAAAACACCTATTAGGAATTAGGAAGTTGAAGAGCCCTTATAAATTATTGGCAGCAGATGCAAACCAAGATCAAAAGATTTCAGCAAATGATATCTTGTTGTTGAGAAAATTAATCTTGGGTGTTAATTCTAAATTGGATAATACAGAAGCTTGGTCATTTATCAATGCAAGAACACAATTTGAGAATCCTAATAATCCATGGAAAGGAACAGAAGGAATGCATGAAATCAATTTGGACAATGTTCTTGAAGATAATATCAGCAATAAGTTCTTAGGATTGAAGATAGGTGATGTTAATAATTCTGTAAAATTGAGCGATATCGGACATATTCAGCCAAGGAGCATCGTAGGTCTTGATATTGACAATGTGAAGTACAATGCGGAAGAATTGGTTAAAGTTCCGGTATATGCTAACGGACTTGACAATATCGCAGGAATGCAAATAGGAATTAAATACAATGATACAAACCTTGAATTAGCAAGAGTTGAAGCAGGCAAAATGAGTATTGACGAAAACAACTATGCTGCTAAAAATGGTGTACTATACATGAGTTGGAATTCGACAAAAGGAAATACATATAATGATGACGAAATTTTATTTACTATCTATTTTACAGCTAAAAAAGCCGGACAATTGATAAACCAATTAGGTGTTGCAGATGTAATAAGCCCTGAAGCTTATAGCGATGACCTTGATGTGTATGGAATTGAATTGAATTACAGAAACGCAGACAATGGAGGATTTGAGTTATTCC
>JALVEE010000280.1 GCA_027008645.1 Saprospiraceae bacterium | reverse complement strand
TTTTGTAAAATATGTTCAAAACAATAAAAATTAACCGTAATAAACTTACAATTCTAGGAGTAAAATTTCCTGACTTGAAAACCTTTGAAATCACAGCAAATGCAATCGGAAGCAATATGTTCGAAGGCTTTGAACCAACACAAAAAGGGGTTGTGATAATCAGAGATTATTTGACTGGAAAAATTTCTTTGTCTAAATTAATAAAATTTGCAAAAGATAAGTCATATGTCTGATTCATATAAATATGTTGATACCGATTATATCTATACTGACCCTAAAACAGGAATATTAAGAAATTTAGTAGGTATTACAGACCCTGATGCTTTACTTTTTTTTGAAAGTACCGCTGTTGCTAAACGCCTCCAAGAACTTTACGATAATCCCATAAAAATAAATAGTATAGAAAGCCTTTTTGTAATTCACAAGCATCTTTTTCAAGACATTTATGATTGGGCTGGAGAAAAACGTAAAGTAGAAATAAGTAAAGAAGGCAAGCAATTTTTCCCAACAACGCATTTTGAAAATGGTTTTAGGTATATTGATACACTAATATCTAATTACAAAAAAATCCCAAAGAATAGCAAACAGGAAATAGCGAAAAAATTAGCTGAAATTTTAGATGCTGTTAATTATCTTCAACCTTTTAGAGAAGGAAACAGACGAGCCCAAAGAGAATTTTTGAGATTGTTAGCGTTAGAAAAAAACTTGAAATTAAACTTGAACCCTCCAGACGATAAAAAGGTATATGACCAATATATGAATGGAACGATAAACAGTGAAATAAAAATTTTGACACAATTAATTTTAGAACTTATTGAGAAAAAGGAAGCAAAATAAAAACGGTGCATAACAAGCGATATGACAGAATGGCGAAAAATACGAAATTCGTATTTTTCATAGCTTAATTGACATCGCAGTATTAAAAAAGATTCTGGCAGTTTCGCCACTCTGCATATCGCGAGACCGTTCTACACCATATCGCAAATAATACGAGGAAAAAAGGATATAGAATAGTTGAAAACGTATTAAAAAATCGATGAAATTTTGTCGTTTTTTGGCAAAAAGTGTTAAAAAACGCCTGAATTGTAAAAAAACATTAAAATAATTGTCCAAAAATAGAGGCTTTTGCCCTTATAGTATTTGATGGGTATCTAATTAAAAAAATGAATTTGATGATAATTATTATATTGTATATTATTTCTTTTTTGATAATCATAAGTTTTGTTTCTGATGAGATACAAAATGTGGGCAAAATATCATCTAGAGAGATATATATTTCTCAATATAAATTATATGGTTTGTGTTTCTTGGGTCAGGACAAGAATGCAGTTTTAAAGACAATAGATAATTTATTGTTTTTAATACCATTTTCTATAACTTTCATTACAAATTTGAATGAGGTAAATCGTAAAAGGCAAGTGAAAATCCCATTGAATGCCCCTAAATCTGCTCAACTTGTTAACACTTCAGACACAAATTATCATGGCTTTGATGGAATGGTAGTTAACACTCAAGGAAATGTAATTGGTATAACCAATAATGGAAAAACTGGTGGTGGAAATGTATTAATGGAATTAAAAGGGACTGCAGATTGGTCATCTGTCAATATTGTAAATTCTAAAGCAATAAAAGAAAGTACTACTGTGGCAATAACGCCTGAAAACAAATACTTTGTAATTAATCAGGATTTTTCTGACGATTCTGCAACAACTTGGATAATTGAACAAATTAAGTTTTAAAAGACATTATTACAAAAATTAAAAACGAAAAAACTTGATTATACAACAACTAAAACACTAATAAACCACAAGCTTCCCCCTCGTTACTCCATTTCCATTCAAAACTACAAAAAAGACTCCTTTCCCAATTTGCGAAATATCTATTGTTTTTTCCTGAGTCCCAATTATTCTTTCAAACACAACTTTCCCCTCAAGATTTAATATACGTACTTTCACTTTTGAACCAAATGTATTGGGTAAATTGAAATTGATAATGCCATGGCTAGGATTAGGATAAAACTCGTTACCGGCTAAAGTAACATTATCATTGCTCGAAGTTTCTATCTTTTGGTACTCTCCAAAAAACTTGAGCATATTTAAGAGTGCAAAATTGAAACAACTTCCATGGTTTCCTGCAGAGAAAACATCAACTGCACTAACATCTTTTGCTCCATTTACTTTCATCAATGAATCTGTATAAACAGCATTTCTGTAAGTAACTTGATCATCCGCTTTGCAATAAATCATTTTCAGTGGAAATTCAGGTTTCCAATCACAAACATCCATTCTTTTTAGAGCTTTATTTAGTGAGTATTCCGGATCTTCCAATACTTTTTGCTTAACTTCATCTTTCAACATCCTGTTTGGAATAATTTTTTCCCCCTCTTTTGACAACAGATTAATCATAGCTTTATTCATAGTGTTGAGATCTATTTCTTCACTTGCAAATCTATTTACAATTTTAGCAAAATCAGGTTTAAAAGCATCTTCAACACTTAATTCAGCCAATAAATCAGGATGAACATACTTAGCGCTTAAGAAAACACTGCCCAAATAGCCACAAAATCTATACTCTCTATCACTTAAAGTAAAAGATTTCATCTCTTTTGATATGCTATAAGGTCCGGACATTGGCGCACTAGCGGTAACCTCTACTTGAATGTCTTGAAGCCCTCTCGAGGTAGCCATAGCGGCATGCCCTCCTTGAGAATATCCTGTCACGAATAGTTGATTATTATAATTCAAGACTTTTTCATCCTTTAGTTTTTTTACGGCTTTTAACATATCAATAGTCGCCCATGATTCTGACTTAGGATCTAAATATGGGTGCAATCCTTTAGAAATTCCCAGTCCTATATAATCAGGAAATACACAGATATACCCGTAAGAACCAAGCACGGCTGCAAGTACCTGATTGTCATCTTTTGACGGAACACTATTTCTGTCATTAGCCGTTCCATGTTCATAAATTAAAATTGGGAATTTAGTATTTTTGATAGCCGGTACGGCAAACATACCGGAAGCAGTATCTCTATCCGCATTTAATTTTTTTGTCGTATATTCCAGGTAATATATATCCATACCATATTGAGCATTAATCAATGAATTTATTTCATTAATTTGCTCTTTTGTGTAACTTTTTAGATATTTATAATTGACAATATCTTGTCCGTTTACCAAAAAACCGGTAACAAATATAAAACTCAGAACTAAGAATAATTTTTTCATGATAATTTCTTTTGTATGTTTTCATCAAAAGTATAAAATTATTAGAATTAATCCAAAGAATGTGGTAAAATACATCCACTTCGCTACAAAGTTCCACCGTTTTTTATCAAACCAGCTTCAGAATCTCTTCGAGCTTCTGAGTCTTAGATTTGATATAACTCATATAACCAATCCAAGCCCAAACAGCAAAACATATATCAATGTTGTAATAGCCATTTGCTTAAGATATGGATCCATCTCCGATGAAGATTTTGCATTTTTTATACCTAAATAATTCTTCATTAATAATGGAAATGACAACAGAAAAATAAATTGAACCGGACTGCGATAATTCAATATCACAAAAACAATAGATAGCAATAAACCTCCAAACAGCAGTAAAGCGTGATACTTTATCGCATTTTTCAAACCAATCCTCACAGGTATGGAATGCTTTCCAGCTATTCTGTCAGATTCGATGTCTCTCATATTGTTTATATTCAATACAGCAGTTGCGAAAAAACCACAAGTGGTCGCAGGGAGCAACAAATGCCAATCAAATGACTTGGCATGAAGATAATAAGAGCCTAAAACAGCTACCAAACCAAAAAATATAAAAACAAAAATATCACCGTACCCCCTGTATCCATACGGTAGTTTGAAGCCAATAGTATAATTAACCGCTGCTATGATTGCCAAAATACCAATACCAAAAAACACTATAAAATCTCCCCTACTCAAATCGGAAACATATAAAAGAGCAATGCCAAATAGCAAAGATAATATACCGAAAAAAATAATCATCCATTTCATACTTTTTTTGGAAATCAAGCCATCTTGAACCATTCTGTTAGGTCCTTCTCTATACTCATTGTCTGCTCCGAAAACAGCATCACCGTAATCATTGGCCAAATTGGACAAAACCTGCAAAGCAATCGTTGTTAAAAAGGAAAATACAAATACATACCAATTAAAATCATATCTAAAATAGGCTAAAAAACTTCCCATAGCGATACAGGACAAAGCAAGTGGTAATGTTCTAAGTCTAAAAGCTGTTATCCAATTCTTTAAATTGCTACTCATTCTTTCAACTTTTTACTGAAAACTTTTTCCCATCCATCGTTAATTCAGTATTATCAAAAATTTCTCTTGTTTCACTCAAAAGCAAATCCAAATCCTTATATCTGGATGAGTAATGACCGATAATCAATTTCCCCACTCCGGCTTTTTTCGCAATATTGGCAGCATCATAAGTCGTGGAATGAAATCTTTCCTGTGCTTTTGACTGTAGATTCTTGAGATAAGTAGCTTCATGGTAAAGCAAATCCACCCCCTTGATATAAGACACAATCTTTTCGCTATACTTGGTATCGGAACAATAAGCATAGCTCCTGCTTTTTTTAGGTTCCAATGTGATTTCGTGATTTTCTATGATATCACCATTATCAAGCTCGATATCATCCCCCCTTTTTGCAGCTTGTATTTGTTGATAGTTCAAACCGAATCTTTCTATCATTTCAGGATTGATATTTCTCAATCTATCTTGCTCTACAATTTTATAACCTACGGTTGGTATCCTATGTTCAAGAGGGAAGCTATATATTCTCATTATTTTATCTTCCAATATCTTTGTGTATTTATTGTGATTCACCGTATGAAAATTGATTTCAAATCCCAAATAGCTCTCGGATATTTCAAAGACTGTTTTTAAGTAAAATTCGAGACCCAGAGGACCGAAAATATCCAGAGGCTTTTTTCTGCCTACCAGATTCATAGAACCTATCAATCCCGGCAACCCAAAAATATGGTCACCATGTAAATGACTGATAAGTATTGTATCAATTTTGTTTTTTGAAATCTTATATTCCGAAAGCCTTATTTGTGTTCCTTCTCCACAATCGATTAACAGTAATTTCTCATTCACATTAAGTATTTGAGAAGACATAAATCTGCCGTGTACCGGCATGGCTGAACTACATCCTAAAATGGTAAGTTCAAAACTCACTTCGATATATTTTATTCTTCTTCATTTGAATCAATCAGCTCCAGGGCATCATCGTTGGAGGGAACTATTGTCAAAATGGAGTCAAGACGGCTTATTTCTATCAATCTTTTCACAGGATCGTAATTGATGCCAGACAAAATAAAGTTTCCCTGTCCTTTCCAAAGTCTATTTGCTGTCAAAATCGAACTTAATCCCGAAGAATCAACGTATTTTACTTCACTCATATCAAAAATCAAATTATTTACCCCTTCATTTCTAAGTATGATAAACTCGGATTTCAAATCAGGGGAAATAAAGGAATTGAGATTTTCTTCATTCAATTGAAAAACAACATGATTTTTTTTCTTATCTATAGTGTACTTCATCCTTTAAGTTTTTATTTTTCATTCTGTCAAAAAATACCAATTAGACTATTAACAGAAATGTACAGAACAATATTTTATAAACCGCAAAAATATACCATTCTTGATACAAATTAGAATTATTTTCAAATATTAATTTATTTTACAAGATATTCCTTTAAAAAATAGTTCCCGAGTTCCGTTCCATGCCCCATAGCTATAGCTATCCTCTTATACGCTCCCGAAACAATATCACCAATGGCAAAAGCATCTTCAATATTGGTTTGGTACTTCCCTTTTGTCTTTATATAAGCTTTATCATCCAAGTCGATCCTCTCATCTACAAAACCACTATTTGGCAGATATCCGATCTTAAAGACTATTTTATCAATAGCGAGTTTTTGTTTTATTCCGGTATTGTTATTAATAATCTCAACCCCTTCCAATAAACCCTCTCCTGACAAATGGAGTAATTCCGAATTATTATAAACCACAATTTTGGGATTACTATAAACTTCTGATACCAAATCAGGTCTTGAAATCATTTCTTCATTTTTATTAATAAGTATGACTTTTCTTCCTCTTTCTGACAATTTCAATGCAGCGATAGTCGCATTATCACCACCACCAACTACCAAAATATTTTTGTCATCAAATTCATTTAGCTTATGGCTGATTCTGTAATAAACATCTTTTTCAAATCCTGCTATCAATCTTTTTTCAGCCAATCTATGCCTACTACCCGTAGCAATCACCAATATATCATAAGCATGTATTTTTTCAATATCATTTTGAATAAAATAAATCTTCTTTTTCGAACTGTCAACAGATTTCACAACACAACCAAATTCAATATTAAGCCGGTACTTATTGTTGAAATCGATTAGTTTTTGGACAAAATCCAATCCATCTCTATACACACCCACAACAAAATCGTCCAAATCATTGTGTATTAGAGGCAATTGTCCTCCAACCCCATCTTTTCTCTCCAAGATTACATAGTCCAATCCTGCCAAATGCAAACTTGCAGCCAAGCTCATTCCGGCTGGACCTGCGCCAATAATCACTATTTTTTTGTCTGTATATTTCAAAATTATTATTTTTCAAACAATTCCTTCCCGTATCAAATCGTGAATATGCACTACACCTTTATACTTTCCAAAGTCATCAACCACTATAAGTTGTGTGATACTATTATTTCTCATTATTTCCAAAGCCAACACTGCAAACTCTCCCTCCAAAATAGTTTTTGGTGTTATTGTCATTATATCTTTAGCTTTCATTTTCTCAATATCTATATTCGTTTCCAGCATTCTTCTCAAATCTCCATCGGTGATAATACCACAAAGAGTATCGTTTTTATCTATTACGGCTGCTACTCCCAATCGCTTTGAAGTCATCTCCACGATTACTTCTCTTATATTTGCAGCGGTTTGTACTGCCGGTTTTTCATTGTTTATATAAATATCCGAAACCCTCAAATAAAGCTGCTTGCCAAGTGAACCTCCCGGATGAAATTTTGCAAATTGTTTGCTTGAAAACCCCTTTAGTCTCATCAATGCGGTAGCAATTGCATCCCCCATGGCCATTTGAGCTACAGAAGAAGCAGTAGGAGCAAGATTATTGGGTTCTGCCTCCTTATCAATCGGGATAAACAGTACAAAATCTGCTTTTTTAGCCAAAAAAGAAGCCCGCTTAGAAGTCATTGCTATCAATTTATTTCCAAAACTTTTTAATATGGATATCAAAACTTTTATCTCAGAAGTCTCCCCGCTTTTTGAGATACAAATAACAACATCTTCCTCTTTCAACATACCCAAATCCCCATG
>JALVEE010000279.1 GCA_027008645.1 Saprospiraceae bacterium | reverse complement strand
TTGGCACTGGGCAATGGAGCGGATCAGGTACTGCACATCGCCAATTATGTAGCGGATAGCTTAGCTAAATCCATACCCGGTGCTCAGGCGTCCATTTATATTTATCCCTCACATCTCGTGCCACCGCTCAATACAAGGGTTTCCCCAAATCTTTACGGACAAATGGCCTTGGCATTCAACAATACCAATTGGAGCTTCAATCAGATAGCAACAGGCTGGAAAAACGCAGGACTCCAGAATTTTGGCATCTATGATTATTTGGGAGAATACCAATGGGATATGGGATTGCCTCTGGGGCAGGGGCGAGTATCGTTGGAATATCTCAAAAAGCACCTTCCGTTTATTTACAATGAGTGGAACGTAAGGTCATTCTCTGCCGAATCACAAGCCAACTGGATGCGGGGCGGTCCATCGTATTACGTAGCTCGCAAGCTCCTATGGGACATCCATGCCAACGCCGACAGCCTCTACAACGACTGGATAGAATCAGCCTTTGGCAATGCTGCTCCTCCAATGAAAGCATTGTACGAAAACTGGGAAAATGACCCTTCCGTTTTGCGCAGCGACAACACGTATATCAAGATAAATCGTTGGTTGAAATTTGTACAACAAGCATTCGATTTAGTACAGCCCGGTACGCCAGAATACAAGCGTGTGGAGGATATGTACACCTATGTGCATTATGCCATTCTTTTCCACGAATATTACGAAGCAGAGAAAGCGGCCACTCCCACCAATGATACCATCATGGTACAACAGGCGGCACTACCGCTTTTGCAATACGGTTATCGTATCCGCCGTCGTCAGGTCATTCAGTTTTGGGCATTTCAATTGCGATTGCTTTTTGAGCACCAGCTTTTATATAATTTCGATGTATGGGACGGTTGGAATTTCTTCGAGATGGATACCCATCCCACTTTATGGATGAGCAATGGAGAGGATTTTACGAGTGCAGAAATGCAAACTATGCTAAGCAATGATTTGCAAAAATACCCCGAAGAATCTCTTTTACGTAGTTATTCGAACCATCTTGTTCCGCTTTATCCCGACAAAGCACCATCCCTGATTGAGCCCAAAATCGAAGCCTTCGACGAAAGTGCTTCGGCAGGCCCTTCCGGTCATTCCAATTGGTACTTCCTTTCGGAAAACAAGGAAACGCTCAATATCGAAATGCGGCAGTCCAATGTTTACACTCCTGATTGGGAATCGGAAATCGGTGAAGGCTATGTAAAAGAACTGGTGACAGGAGACTATATTTTTGATAAAAGACTGGAGATAGATTATTTTGATGGAGAATATGTCATCAACGAGATAAACAACCTCGATATCAGTCCCGGACTTTACCAAATGGAATTTAACAATGGGGATTATAATACATATTTCCCCATCTTTGATACACCACACCGTTTTGTCTTGGAAGCATCAGAAGAGCATCCTTTAACTTTCAATGACTGGACGCCAATGTATTTTTATGTTCCTGCCGATGTGGATACAATCTTTCTTCATTACGACTGGGCTTACCTCAATATCAAAGCACCATCGCAGACAGAAGGTACTCAGCATGGTGTGGATGAACTCGGTTTTTTGAAGATTCCTGTCACTAATGAAATGGATAGAGATACCGTCTGGGAAATTCAAGATTTTTTCTGGGTGGATGCTTTTTATTTTTTAAATATTCCACCCTATTTGAGCAATTCACCTGAGAATATGCTAGTACCAAACGAGGTAGTGATGGCAATTTCTGAAACACGCGAAAGCATTGACTTCAAGGTATTCCCCAATCCGACAACGGGGCAAGTTGAACTCGTATTGCCGGAAAAAACAAATACTTATATTCAGGTTATCAACTCATTAGGAAAAATGATCTTTCAGCAATTAATCAATGGAAATCATACAACTATAGATTTGAGTAATCTGCCGGATGGGACTTATTTAATCGGTTTACAACACGGAGATAAAATGGTGACGAGGAAGCTTGTTTTACAGCGGTGATGTGGACTATAATTTCCCACAGAGGGCTTAGCGGGAACAATTTCTTCACATTTATAAAAAAAACATTTATCATGCTATTTAAAATTCAAAAAATAAAAGTACTTGTCTTGATATTTGCAATTATTTCCATTGTTTTCCGGTCTTACGCTCAGCAATGGACAAGCATTAACAGCTTAAAAGCCACAGACAACAATATTTCTCTTATAGAATCATCTGAAGAGGAGACCGTTTTGCAAATTGACATTAATGCCTACGCTATAAAAATGTTTCAAACTCCCAGTGGCATTAAGAAAGTTGTTACCATTAAAGACGGTGTACAGATTCAGCAAAAAGGGAAACCCGACCTTCCCGTATTGTCACAACCTTTGCTTATTCCCGACGATAAAAAAATGGGGGTTCGAATACTGGATGCCGATTATTTCGATATTCCGAATATGGAAATTGCACCCTCTAAAGGAGCGATTAAGCGAACGGTTCTACCAAATGTCATTCCCTATTCCTATGGTGAAGTTTACCAACAAAACGCATTCTTCCCTCAGCAGAATGTATGGATAAACAAACCATATATTTTAAGAAACACAAGGGGTACGGTTTTAAAAATAGCTCCTGTTCAATACAATCCCGTCACGAAGGTGCTAAGGGTTTACAGCTCATTAAAAGTGAAAGTATTTTCAACCAATCGCCCCGCAGAAATCAACCCGATTATAAGGAGTAATTCCAACAAATCAAGTGCATTTCAGGATATTTATAAAAGGCGGTTCATCAATTACGAGCAAATGCAAAACACGGTTTTGAGGTATGAGCAGCTTAAGGAAGGGAATCCGGGCAGAATGCTTATTATTTCGCACGGTGAATATTTGGACATTATGCAGCCACTAGTCGATTGGAAAAATCAAAAAGGCATTCATACGGAAATGTTTGACGTGGCTGCTATTGGTGATTCATTGGCTATTAAAAAATTTATAAAAAATTATTACAATGCCCACCCCGATTTTATATATTTATTGCTTGTGGGTAATATTGACCAAGTACAGCCTTCCCATACGATACCAGATGCTTGGGGCGAATCTTATGGCGGCAATTGTGACAATGCCTATACTTACCTTGTTGGAGACGACCATTATGCCGATATATTTATCGGGCGTTTTGCCGGAGAGACCGCTTCCGATATTGCCACTCAGGTGGAACGAACCATCCATTATGAAAGGGACATACAGGTATCGGAAACATGGATGACCAATGCTCTTTGTTCGGCTTCCAACGAAGATGGCACTGCCTATGGAGTAATTGGCGACGATGGAGAATCGGATTCTCTCCATCTTGAAAACATAAAAATCGATCTGCAAAATTTCGGCTATTCTACACACAGTGAAAACCAGAATGGTGGTACGAGCAGTGGACTACAAAATTACTGGAGTACCGGATGCGGGCAGTTTCAATATACCGGACACGGAAGCAATCTTGGGGTCGGTAATGTCCCTTTTCAGATTGACAGGGTATATAATCTCACAAATGTCAACCGGTTGCCTTTTGTGATGACAGTTGGTTGTTCTACAGGCAATTATTTTGCTTCGCCAAATTATGCACTCAGTCAAATGACGGCAACACATAACGGGCTGCCCGTCGGTGCAATTGGTACGGCGGCATCCATCATTTCGCAAGCATGGGCAAGCCCTATGGACGCACAGGATGAAGTGGTAGATTTGATTACAGAGCAACACCCTGACAATGTTAAAAGAACACTAGGAGGGGTACTATTTAACGGTTTTTTTCACATGTTGGATGAGTATAACACACCCGGGGAAAGCACGACCCCAGGATTGACCGATGGTGAAGAAATAGCAGATTACTGGCTTGTTTACGGAGATCCCTCCGTCCTGTTGAGAACACAGGTACAAGAGGAAGTGACCGTTAGTCATCCCGAAGGAATAAGCACCGGAGCAATGGAATTTACTGTTCATTGCAATGTAGAAGGGGCTTTGGTTTCACTTACTTTTAACAATGAAATACAGGGAATCGGCTTCATTGATAATGGTCAGGTTATCCTTCAGATAGATGAAGTAACACAAACTTCCGGCTCTATGCTCGTGACCATCACTTCTCCTAATAAAGTTACTTATCAACGGGAGATTTATATCAATACGGCAACAGCACCTTTGGCGGATTTTGATGCCAATGCCATTCAAATTGAAACAGGACAAAGTGTTGTTTTTTACAATAAGTGTTCCAATGCTCCCAATACGCTCAATTGGAGTTTTGAAGGAGGTTTTCCGGCATTGAGTACAGCCAACAATCCCTCGGTGAAATACGACACACCGGGAACTTATACGGTCGAATTGACGGTCAGCAATACAGCAGGTAGTGATACCAAAACACGTACCGCCTATATCACGGTTAGCGATCCATCACTCTGTGATTTAAGCATTATGGAAACCACACAGACAGAATATATTAAAAGAGTAACACTCAATGAGATTGATAATTCTTCCGGCATTGGTAGTGGGTATTCTGACTATACCGATTTAAAGGCCAACTTGGAAGCAGGACAGACCTACACTATGTTTCTCGAAATGGAATGCAATCCCGATTATTTTACTTATCAAACCCTAGTATGGATCGACTGGAACGAAAACGGAAGTTTTTTCGATGAAAATGAATTTATCTACGGTACGGAATGGAATGGCGATGCTTCCGTTGTATTAACAGAGGATACGGTGAAAATAACGGTTCCGGAAACGGTTGAAAAAGGACAAAAAAGAATGAGGATTTTGTACCAGGACAGGACAGAGTCCACTTATTTGCCCTGTGGAGAAGTATACTACGGAGAGGTGGAGGATTATACTATAAATATTGGAGTAGCATTAGCAACAGATTTTCCCACCAAGAGTAATCTTGACGTCAAAATATATCCCAATCCAACTTCAGGACAAATAAATGTTTTATTTTCCGAAAACGGGGATAGGCAAATTAAAGTGTTCAATATGCTTGGTGAAATGGTATGGCAAAAAGCGATCAATGACAATCATACAACTATGGATTTGAGTAATCTGCCGGATGGGACTTATTTGATTAGCTTAAGAGACGGAGATAAAATGGTGATTAAGAAGCTTGTTTTGCAGCGGTGATTGGGATATAGTTTCCCGATAAAAGCTAAAGCTATTCAGAATTTTTAGAAAAAAATATTAACATAATAACAAAAATCATTATATAATTAAATGTGAAAAATATGAAAAAACTAATTATTTTATCGACATTTTTAATGCTAAACGCATTGCTATTCGCCCAAAATACTTGGTATGTCCGCCCTGCTTTTACAGGACAAACGTATGGGACAGAGGACGGCACCTCCTATGACAACGCTTGGAATGGACTGGAAGTATTAAATGGAAAATTTCAAGACGGCACCATTAGTGCAACTGATGAAATCTATATTTGTGGAAGGCATGTTTTTCACGACACACTGCCTTATAACCTTATTGCCATTCAAGGAAAGATTGGTATTAAATCAGGGCAAGACTCCCTCCACCACCTTGTTATCAGAGGTGATTATCCGGGCGATTCCGGGATTATCTGGGGGCACTCACGAATGGATTATGAGGATTGGAACAATCGGGGAAATAATGTATGGAGCATAGGCCTACATGCCTCATATACTTATAACTGGTATTTTCAGGATATAGAGACTACCGATCCTGAAAATCCTATTATACTTGGAGTAGCGAATGACTTTTCCGATTTGGAAAATTCGCCTGGCAAAATGTATCTGCCCCCTCCCTACGATTCCCTCTATGTGCATTTGACAGATAATGGTAATCCAACACACAGGGTTTATTCTTACTTTTTCGGTTATAGTTTCGACTGGGACAAATACATAAACAATTTTGCACCATTGCATTTTATTACCTTTAAAAATTTAACGCTCTATGCTGTTTCAGGCTTACCTTCACAATATAATCATCATCACTTACGCTGGGATGGATGTAAAATTGCGTGGGAAAGAAATTATGGTATAAGTTTTTGGAAAGGACAGGATTATAATGAAGTGGTTAATTGTGATATCGGATGGTGTGGAAATGGGGTTTATGGCATTGACAACTCTGATGAGGGAGGAGCTAATCACATCGTAATAAAAGACAATCATTTCCACGATATTGGAGTTTTACCAGAACAGCAAAATTCAGATGAACATGCTATTGGTTTACAGGGAGGAACCGGTTGGATTATTGAGAATAATTATATCGAACGCTGTGGTAGCGGACCATTGCTATATGCATTTACCAACCAAAGACTTACTAATATGGTTATAAGGTACAATTTCATAAAGGATTGTGATCCGGATGGTAGCGCAACAGGTTATGGAATCGCAACCCAATGTAATAATAACTCGTTCTCAGATAAAAGTGGAATTGAGATATACAATAATATCGTAGTTAATTGCAAGGTAGGGATTCGCTTGCAGTTTGAAGACGTCCAAGATTGTTATAACAATACGATTTACGGATGTGAAAGCAGTTTTGCTTCAGGAAGAAATTACGCAGGTAAAGGAGCCAGAGTTAATTTTAAAAATAATATATCTGCTAATGCCGGGTTGTACCATATACATTGGTTTAGTGGAGCTGATACGATATCACTTCGGTCAGATTACAATCTTTTCGATATAGATGGTCCCAAGTTTTACTGGGTTTTCGTGCCTGATTATATCAATGAGAGAAATTTCGCTCAATGGCAGGCACTACAATGGGATAGTTGCACTTTTGACCCTCATAGTGTGCTTGACATCCCACTTTTTGAAAATTCTTCGGGTACTTTCTCCGAACCAAGTGACTTTAAATTGACTGCAGCATCACCTGCTATTAACGCAGGAATAGATGTGGGTCTGGCTACAGATTTTGCAGGAAACCCCATTGTTGGAATGCCGGATATTGGGGCTTATGAATTTCAGGATCCGCTTGCTATTGAGTATTTAACTCCATTGCGGGCTATTCCTCTTGATAACAATGTAATGTTAAATTGGACAAGTGCTAATGAACAAAACAATGATTATTTTATGGTGCAACGTTCAATGGATGCCCATATTTGGAAAGACATTGGCAAAGTGAAAGGTAAAGGTAATACCCTGTCTTCTCATTTTTATAAAATGGTTGATTTGAAACCCGGAATTGGAACATTATACTATCGCCTCAAACAATATGATTACGATGGTACTTTTTCCTATTCCAATATTGCGAGTGTATATTTTGAAGAAACGTATTTTAATATTTATCCGAACCCGACATCAGGGCGGATTGAACTTGTAGTACCCGAGAATGTAAATATCCCTATCCAGGTTTTCGACACACAGGGCAAGGTGGTCTTTCAGCAATTAATTAATAATGGAAATCCAACGACTTTGGATTTGACTAATTTGCCGGATGGAGCATATTTAATTCGCTTAAAAGACGGAGATAAAGTGGCAAGGAGGAAATTTATTTTGCAGCGGTGATGGGGATTTATGAGCACTCAACACATAGGTTATTCAGAGTAATTATTGAATTTTCGCCGAATTTCTAAGAAATTATCCGAAAATTAACATTACTGCTTGTTCAAAACGGTGATATTTAATATATTTGTGACTACACATAGGGATAGAGCGTTATATGTAATTTTATAACCAAGATAAAAATAAATGATGAATAAAGTATTTTATATAATAATATTAGTTTCGATTCTTTCTTTTAATAAATCTTTTAGTCAAAAACAAATGGACTATAAGAAATTAAGTGAACAAGAACTTGTCAACAATTTAAAAAATATTGATTCTGAAATCAGGTATTATAGTGCCGCCGAAATTAAAAGAAGATTGGAACAAAATGAATGTATTGTTCAGAAAGGGAATATTATCGAAAACACTTTTGATCATTGGAATAAAAAAGTCTTGAAATTTCGAAGCATGAAAAATATTAGAACCTTGCTTGATTCCTTTGAAATAACTTCGAAAAATCTGATACCGAATTATAACAACGTTAAAATCTTCAGATTGGATCATTTTTTCTTAATTTATGTTAAACTCAATAAAAGGAGAACTAAAGGTAAAATCATTGAGTTTTTCATGAAGCCAGAATTTTTTAATATTGATCCCCCAGAAAATTACAGCGGTCTTTGGAAAATATATAATATTACTGGTCTATTAGCATCTGAAACCTCTTATAAGAACGGAAAAATGGATGGTGTTCAAACTATTTATAGAAATGATGGTTCTACTTCTTGGTCTAAGTTATATATCGAAGGAGAAATCCAATTCCAAAGAGGTTACAATAAGTTTGGTGAACTTACAAGTGAACGAATATTTGACGATAGAGAAAGGGAAAAATACAAAGAGGAAGTTGAATATGAAAATTCATTTAAAATTGCCGAATAAATAATAAATTTGCACCTCAAACTATATAGTTGTCTTGCATCCTCAGACATACTACGGAAAACATTTATGATTCATAGTAATAATAAAAATGGCAAACAATGATTAAAAAAATGCTATCAAAATGGATAATGGGAGATATTGTAGAAAAATATACAACTGATGCCCCGTATGAGAATATTATTGAAACATTAGCAGAAGTCGTAAAAGACAACAGTTTTGCAGTTGTTACAGTTCACGATATGAAAGAGACGTATAAGAAAAAGAATTTACCGGTAGCAGATGACTTTGAATATAGAATCATTCAAATATGTAATGCCCCAAAATCGCATAAAGCTTTGACTAGCATGAGTTTTGATATAGGACTTATGATGCCCAAGAGTATAATAGTTACAAGAGAAAATGGGAAAACAAATTTACGTTTTATGAAAATGAAACCCTGGATGGTTAGTATGATGTTTCCTGAATTAGATATTGCTCCTATGTCAAAAATGGTAACAGAGATAATGACAAAAATCGTAAAAGAAACAATTGCGAAAGTAGAGATATGAATAAATAGGGGGTAATAAAATACATCAGGAAGCAACAATTTTGTTTTATCTGTAAAGCAGTGGATTGAAGCAACACAAGCAATTGGAATAAAAGCAAAAGCTGGAAGATATGGTGGAACCTATGCGCATAAATATATTGCATTTCATTTTGGAATGTGGATTAGTCCAAAATTCCAGTTGCTTTTAGTTAAAGAATATCAACGATTAAAAGAAGAAGAAAGTAGTCGATTAGCTATAGAATGGAATTTTCAACGAACTTTAGTTAAGGTGAACTATAAAATTCACACTGATGCTATTAAAGGAAATTTAATCCCAAAAATATTAAAGAAAAGTGAAATTTCAATAATTTATGCTAATGAAGCTGATGTCTTAAATATGGCTCTTTTTGGTAAAACAGCAAAAGAGTGGAGGAATAAAATCCAGATAAAAAGGGAAACATTAGAGATTATGCAGGAATTGAGCAATTAGTTGTTTTATCAAATATGGAAAGTATAAATGCTATGCTTATAATTCAAGGAATTTCACAATCTGAAAGGTTAGGTCAATTAAATCAAATGGCAATTTCTCAAGTGAATTCATTAATGAAAAATCAAAATTCAATTAAAAAATTAACTTAGAATATAAAATGCCAATGGATAACATTAGATATAACATCATAGTCGACTATCGTCAGACTACGCTGCATATCATTGGACGATATACTCTATTCTCTCGTTAGTCGGATGAGAGAACATGTCGTTACAATTTTCAGTAATTTTACGAACTGCCGTCAGCCGTAAATTAAATATACCTAAACAAGACTATTTTCACGATAAATAATAATTTTACACCCTATCGGTTCTATTATAAAGATTTGATTAATTTATTTATATATTTACAGTAAGATTTATCATAATTTGTTTAATTTGTAGTTATAAAAGAAAGTAGAGTATATATGATTGTAAGGATTTTTGTATTAGTGTTTTTTTTGGCAATGGGTAACTATTCGTTTGCCGTTGATTACAAAAGGGTGGATAAGTATGCCAGATCGATACATAAGACAGGAAATTACAAAGATTTAGCTAAAAAACTCACAGCTCCTTTCGCTACGCAAGAAGAAAAAGTCAGGTCGATATTTATTTGGATTACGCACAATATCAAATACGATTATAGAAAATTCAAAAGCAATCAAAGAAAAGGCGGATACAGAATTAAAGGCAGGTCTAAAAGGGAAATCGCTATCAAGCGAAAAAAATTGAGAGACCGTAGAGTCGCTACAACATATAGGACAGGAAAAGGCGTTTGTGAAGACTATTCTTATCTCTTTCAATATATGTGTAAAGCGATTGGAATAAAAGCTATATACATAACAGGCGTTACAAAAACCAACCCTAATCAAATCGGTAAATATCCTAAATATTCATACCACGCTTGGAATGCAGTAAAGATTGATAACAAATGGTATTTGCTTGATGCTACTTGGGCTGCCGGAACAGTCGATCATAGAACCGGTCGCTATCACAGAGACTATCATGAAGGATTCTTTCTTACCTCTCCCAAGTTTTTTGTGCTAAATCATTTTCCGGATAATAGCAAATGGCAATTGCTTAAAAAACCTGTGACCAAGCAGCAATTTAAAAACTTCGCCTATGCGCATGATGAATTTTTCGTATCAAAAGATATTGTTGATTTTTATCCAAAATCAGCTTACCTAAGCGCAAAGAAAAAGTACTCCATAGTAAAAATAAAATACAAAGGGAAAATTCCAAATATCGTGATGTATCGTAGAGGTAAAATCGTAAAACTAAAACACAATATCGTCAATAATGAAATAATATTTCAAATACCCACTTATGCCAAATATCACAGGAGTGTGGTATTAGGTGTAAAAAAAGGAAAAAGAATTAAACCTTTATTAGAATATAAAATAAAATAACATGGTTGACCCGGATAATCTTACCAAATTGTATTATACCATAAGCGATGTTTCTTCAATGTTCGGTTTAAACGATTCAACACTTAGATACTGGGAAACAGAATTTACTCAATTGCATCCAAAAAAAAATCGTAAAGGCGATAGACGTTATACCAAGGAGGATATAGCTATTGTCAATAAAATATATATACTGTTGAAGGAAAAAGCCTATACTATTAAAGGCGCTAAGGAAGAGTTGAAATCAATGGTGAAAACAGAAAAAAAGAATAAGAAAGTTATCTCAAAACTAAAGCAAATCAAGAATAAGCTGGAAAAAATCCAAGAGCAGCTATGATGCCAATTTTGAATCAGTTTATAAATTAGTTGTACAGTATCATAAAAAATCGTACCATAATCGAATATTTCCGTATCATATCGTATCATATTCAAAAGAAATAGTAAATTTGCAGTATGAATGATAAAGTTTACATATTCAGATTAAATTTAGGCTGGAATTTAATAAGAACTATTAGTAAAATAGATAGGTTTGATGCTTCGTGGACAAGTATAGAAAAACGAGAAGGACAAAGTTTAAAACAACTTAAAAATATAGCAACAGTCAGGAGTGTTGGTGCCTCTACAAGAATAGAAGGCTCAAAAATGAGTAATGAAGAAGTAAAAGCATTATTAGATAATCTTGAGATTACAAAAATCGAAGAAAGAGATGCTCAGGAAGTTGTTGGATATTTTGAAGTTTTGGAACTAATTTCAGAAAATTACAATGAAATTGAAATAACAGAAAGCAATATAAAAAATCTGCATAATCTATTATTGAAATATAGCAGTAAAGACCAGTGGCATAAAGGAAATTATAAGCAACATTCAAATGCTGTGGAAGCGACTTTGCCTGACGGAACAAAACAGATTATTTTTCAAACAACAAATGCAGGGTTTGAAACTGAAGATGCTATCCGAAAACTGATTGAATGGTATAATTCTGATACAGAAATACACCCTTTGGTTAAATCAGCTATATTTTCTTATGAATTTGTCAGTATTCATCCTTTTCAAGACGGAAATGGAAGGTTGAGCAGGTTATTAGCAATATTGCTATTGTTGAAAAATGGGTATAAGTGGATACAATATGTAAGTTTTGAACACGAAATTGAAAGCCGAAAAAATGATTATTATCTAAAATTGCGACATTGTCAAGCACAAAGACCAAATGAAGATATTACCGAATGGATCAACTTCTTTTTTTCAGCACTTTTGGATATTCAAGAACAATTAATGAAGAAATTAGAAGTTAAAGGAGTTAAAGCAAAATTATCGCCAAAAGAAAAATCAATACTTACTTATATTGAAGGCAATCCTGGAAGTAAATCAGGAGAAATTGCAAACAAATTACATATACCTAATCCAACCGTAAAACGAATATTAACGAAATTGTTAAATGAAAATTTAGTTGAAAAATATGGAATTGGTGCTGGAACAAATTATTCGATTAGATAGGTAAACACTGAACAATAAGCCACGATGACAGCATTACCGACTACCTTCGGGCTACACAGCATACGGCAGGATCGCACAAACAATTAAAGGTAAACGTAGAATAACTGCAGTTACTGCTCTTAGATTATCAAAATATTTTGGAACTTCAGTAAAGTTTTGGCTTGGAATCCAGAATGATTATGATATTGAAGAGGAGCAAGTGAAATTAAATGGAATATTGGAACAAATTGAAACGCAAAATGAATACGTGATAGAATATTAGAATCTATTTCATCTTGACCCATTAAATCCGTTCAAAATAAAAAAATAAGCCCAAACTTACCAGCGTAAATATGGGCTCTTTCGACTAAGGTCTCAAAATAAGAAAACTACATCTTCAGCATACCAAATACGGTACACCATTTATATTTTTACAATTAAGTTATGCTATTTTTTCGTCTTTTAGCAGTACTCATTAAAACTATTATACTTCTAGAACGCTAAGGTACTGCAAATAGTTCAATATATTATAAAAAATATTAATTTATTTTATATATTAATAAAATAAATAGGTTTCTTACAGCAACGATTGTAATTTCATTGCAAGTCCCATATCTCCCTTGATTTTTACCTTTCCTGTCATAGTAGCCATCATAGGATTTAAATCTCCGTTCATCATATCTACAAGGTGTTTTTGTGAAGTTGATATAGTACAATCAGCTTCTTTATCCTCAAATGATACGACATTTTCGTCCCCTGAGCCATCTACAAAAACGATATTGTCATCGATTACCAATTTGAAAGTTCCACCCAGAGGAGATACTTTTTTTGCTTGTTCTTTTATGCTTTCAGCTATTTCATTAAAATTCATTGTTAAAAAGTTTTGTATAGTGACTGCAAGAAAACAGGCAATTTATTAAATTGATGTGTTTTCTTGCATACACAATTAATTAATATAATCGTTTCCATCATCAACAGTAACACTTTCTGCTGTCAATATAGTATCTGATAGATAATTTATTTTTGGTAATTCATAATTGAAATAATACTTCATAGTGAGAATATTTCCTTGATTGAAATTTTCGTTATAATCTGTTGACTCCAGAGAATTGATTCCGATTTTTAGCCATTGCCAACTGATTGCTACATGACTGAATAATTCAAGGAATAAAGTCGCATTTTTAAGATAACTTTGATATTTCTTCTGGAAAGCAAATGGAAGTAAATGCTCTAATGTTTTTTGAACAACTACGATTGCCTCTTCCAATTTTCCTGCGTATTTTTCCAAGACAGGACTTTCTTTGGCTTTGGCTATATCCTTATTGATTCTTTCCATCAACAGGAGCAATGCCTTACCGTTTTGAGCAGTAATTTTTCGTCCCAATAAGTCCATAGATTGAATGGTAGTAGTTCCCTCATATATTGATGTGATTCTTATATCTCTTAAAAATTGCTGTTGAGGAAAGTCAACTGTAAATCCGTAACCGCCCAAAACCTGTACGCCGTTACTTGCAGCAAGTAAACCGTATTCAGACGGATATGCTTTTGCTATTGGAGTAAGAAGGTCTAAGATTAAGAATGCGTCATTCTTTTTATCGCCTTCAGTATTTTCTACTATATCATAAAACTTGAAAGATTCCATTAATAAGGATAATGAGCCCACAGCTACTGATTTTTGTAATAACAGCATTCTCCTTACATCCGGATGCTCTATTATCAAAGCTTGTTCAGTAGCTCTTTCTCCCGTGTCATTTAACTTTTTTCCTTGACGTCTTTCTTTTGCGTATTGAAGAGAGTGGTAGTATGAAGACATTGCTATAGATGTTGCGGTCATTCCTACTTCCAATCTTGCTTGGTTCATCATTTGGAACATATATTTCAATCCTTTGTTGGGTTCTCCCACAAGCCAACCTCTACAATCATCATTTTCACCAAACATCAAATGTGCAGTACAATATCCTCTTTGTCCCATTTTTTGATAGTCACCCGCTGTCAATACATCATTGAATTCCAAGCTACCATCATCTTTTATCCTATATTTAGGCACAATAAATAGAGATATTCCTTTTGAACCCTTAGGTGCTCCGTCTATTCTAGCCAATACCATATGGACAAAATTTTCTGCAAATTGGTGGTCTCCTCCGGATATAAATATCTTCTGTCCTTTGATATCATAATGACCTCCATCCGTTGGACTTGCCGTTGTCCTAAGATTTCCAAGAGAACTGCCTGCTTCAGGTTCAGTCAAACACATTGTGCCCATCCAGGAAGCTTCCAACATTTTTGGAACATATGTATCTATTTGTTCCTGGGTTCCAAAACTCGTAATAAGATTGGCAGAACCAACTGTCAATGCCAAATACCCTGATACATGATTATTAGCTGCACTATATATATGACCGGCTGCTCCTTCTACCATATGTGGAAGATTCATCCCTCCGTTTTCAGGAGAGAAATGAGCACCGACCCAGCCACTTTCAACTATTGCTTTGAATATTTTATCAAATTGAGGATGTATTTTTATTCCACCATCTTCATATACTGCCGGCTTTTCATCAAATTCTTGATAATATGGGTAGAGCTCTTGATCCGATAAGTCTTTTGCTGCGTCCAAAAACATATTTATAGTCTCTTTATCAAAATCGCTGTGCTTAGGAAATTTCAATATTTCTTCTATATTGTGTACATTGAATAATAAAAATTTTAGAAGCTTGAGATCTGTGTATTTCATGATAATTTATTTTTTGTTTAAAATATTAACATAAAGTTAAGAAAATAATTTGATAAATTCAAGAATAATTATAAAAAATAGTATTTTTTAGTAAAAAACTGAATAAATAACGGATTTTATATAAAAAAAACTTTGAAATTAGGTTATTTATTGTTAACTTGCGTGAAAATCCGTAATATTATAAAATATGTACTCTAAGTATAATAAATATAATTATTTATTTTTTCTTATTTGGGTTTAGATATTATTAATTAAAATTATTCGTTAGTATTGATACGGGTTGGATAATGAAGATGTGATTAATCTGGTAAAATAGTTAGCTATGATAAAAAAAATAAAAAAAATTGCTGTTTTAGGTTCCGGTGTTATGGGTTCAGGTATCGCTTGTCATCTTGCAAATGCAGGCATGGAGGTTCTGATGTTGGACATTGTACCATTCGATTTGACAGATGAGGAAAAAGATAATCCCGAGGCAAGGAACAGAATTGTAAACACAGCCTTGAAAAATGCGATTAAATCAAAGCCTTCCCCTTTGTTCAAAAAGGAGTATGCTAAAAGAATCAGTACAGGTAATTTTGATGACGATCTGCATAAAATTAAAGATTACGAATGGATTATTGAGGTGATAATCGAAAATCCAAAAATCAAACAGGATCTTTTTGAAAAAGTTGAGAAGTTTAGAACCAAAGGAACATATATCTCAACAAATACTTCAGGGATTCCTATTAGTATATTGACTAAAGGTCGAAGTGATGATTTCAAAAAGTATTTTCTTGGGACACACTTCTTCAATCCTCCCAGATATTTGCCATTATTGGAATTGATACCGGGAAAGGATACAGATCCTAAAGTTGTTGAGTTCTTTATGGAATTCGGAGACAAATATTTTGGCAAGCAAGGAGTCATTTGTAAAGATACTCCCGGATTTATAGCCAATAGGATAGGCCTGTTTTCAATGGCTAAGCTTATGGAGTTGACTACGGAATATGGTTTTACCATCGAAGAAGTGGACGTATTGACAGGACCGATAATCGGAAGACCTAAAACCGGCACATATAGATTACTGGATTTGGTGGGTGTCGATGTGGCAGATAAGGTATTGAAAGGGTTGATAGCAAATGCACCTCAAGATGAATATCTAAAAACTTGGAAAGACAAGGAAACTCCCGGATTTATGAAATTCTTGTTGGAGAACAAATTTTTGGGAAATAAAACCGGACAAGGGTTTTACAAAAGGACAAAAGAAAAAGACGAGAAAGGCAAGAGAATAATACTATCACTTGATTTGGACAAAAATGAATATAGACCGAAAATAAGCGCTAGATTTGACTTGGTAAAACAAAACAAGAAAATAGATAATCTTAAGAATAAAATTGTCAATATTTTTGAAAATGACGGCAAAGAAGCAAAATTTCTTAAGGAATATTTCCTATCTCTTTTTGCATATGTTTCAAATCGTATTCCTGAGATTTCTGACAATATATATAGTATTGATGACGGTATGAAAGCAGGATATGCTTGGGAGGCAGGTCCATTTGAGTATTGGGATATGATCGGAGTGAAAAAAGGAATTGAAGAGGCTGAAAAATTGGGTTTTTCTATTGCAGATTGGGTTAAGCAAATGGTTAACTCAGGCAAGGACTCCTTTTATCAAAAGAAAGATAGAAAGATTAACTATTATGATTTAAGCACTAAAGACTATAAACAAATACCGGGAATTGACCAATTTATAATTTTGGATTTGTACCGTGATACTCCCGTTTACAAAAATAGCGAAGCGATTATCCACGATATCGGTGATGGAGTATTGAATGTTGAATTTATTTCTAAGGCAAATGTTATTGGAGAAGGCACAGGCTTAGCGATGCAAAAGGCAGTTGATTTGGCTGAAGAGGAAGGATGGAATGGAGTAGTTATCGGAAATAATGCAGCTCATTTTTCAGTAGGGGCTAATTTGATGATGGTTGCGATGGAAGCATTTCAAAAGAACTTTAAGAAACTTGATGAAATGACAAATGCATTTCAACAGGTGAATATGAGATTGAGGTATAGTAAAATTCCGGTAGTTGTAGCAACTCAAGGCTATGTATTTGGTGGAGGAGTTGAGATGTCTATGCATGCAGATAGCGTTATCGCTTCAGCAGAGTCATATATCGGTTTAGTGGAAGTAGGTGTAGGCTTATTGCCCGGAGGAGGAGGCACTAAGGAATTTGCCGTTAGATTATCCGAAAGTATGTATCCGGGAGATGTGGTTATGCCAAAATTGATTGAAATGTTTAAGACAATCGCAACAGCGCAGGTAGCAACATCAGCGGATGAAGCCTTTGATTTAAAATATTTGGATCATACAAGAGATTTTAGAGTAATGAATACCAAGAGAGCTATCGGTGAAGCGAAGAAAAGGGTTTTGGCATTGGCTGATACCTATGTGATGCCCGATAGAAAACAAGTGAAAGTACTCGGAAGGCAAGGATTGGCAACACTATATGCAGCGATAAACGAATTCAAATTGGGTAAATATATCACAGAGTATGAAGCAAAGATAGCTCAAAAAATTGCTTATGTGATGTGTGGTGGTGATTTGACAGGGCAACCTTTGGTTTCAGAACAATACCTTTTGGACATAGAGAGAGAAGGCTTTTTGAGTTTGCTCGGCGAACAAAAAACAATGGAAAGAATCCAATATATGTTGGAAAATAATAAACCATTGAGGAATTGATAAATAATGGATATAGAAGTGTTGTTAAATGCATTTGAGAATGATTGGAAATAAAGTATAGATTGAGAGTAAAAATTGAAAAAAAATAGGCGCATTTCATTTTTTCGCATTGCGGGTTGATTCTCCTTTAGGAGTCAGATTTGTCCTGTGAAATCTACGAAGTATTTCAACAGGAGGCGAGAATAGGAAAAGCAAAAAAATGAAATATAAAATAAATAAAGCAGTGTTAGAAAACTCGCTAAGTATATTAAAATATTGTATTAAAAAAAGATTATTATGGCATATATAGTAAAAGCATATCGAACAGCAATTGGAAAAGCTAAAAAAGGATCATTTAAGAACATGAGATCTGATGATTTGGCGATTGAAGTAATCAAATACATAATGAAAGATACTCCCGGATTAACACCGGAGATGGTTCAAGATGTATTGGTTGGTTGTGCATTTCCGGAAGGAGAACAAGGACTGAATATGGCCCGGAATATTTCAATAGGTGCTTTGGGAATAAAAACTCCGGGTACTACCGTAAACAGGTTTTGCGGTTCGGGATTGGAGACAATCGCTATGGCAGCAGCGAAAATTGATGCAGGGATGGGTGAGATATATATTGCAGGTGGTGCGGAAAGTATGAGTATGGTACCGATGACAGGATTTAAGCTTGCGCCAAATTATCACGTTGCCCTTAATATGCCTGAAGCATTGGTAGGAATGGGAATAACCGCAGAAGCAGTTGCAAAAAAATACGGTATCAACAGATTAGAAAGTGATGAATTTGCCTATAATTCACATATGAAAGCTGCAAAAGCCATAGAGTCAGGAAGATTTAAAGATGAAATTGTGCCTGTCAATGTCAAGGAAGTTTTTGTGAAAGATGGGAAAAAAACCGAGAAAGATTTTGTAATGGATACCGATGAAGGCTATCGCAAGGATACTACCGTAGAGGCATTGTCCAAACTTAGACCTGTATTTGCTTTGGACGGAGTGGTTACTGCCGGCAATGCATCTCAAACATCTGACGGAGCTTCATTTGTTTTGGTAATGAGTGAGAATATGATGAAGAAATTAAATTTGGAGCCAATAGCAAAAATGGTTGGTTATGGCATTGCAGGTGTTGAGCCCTTGTATATGGGTATTGGACCGATAGCAGCTGTGCCGGTTGCTTTGAAAAATGCAGGATTAAAACTCTCGGATATGGGTCTTATAGAGTTGAATGAAGCATTTGCTACCCAGTCATTGGCTGTCATCAAGGAGTTGGATATTAATCCTGATGTGCTTAATGTCAATGGTGGAGCTATTGCATTAGGACATCCTCTGGGTTGTACGGGAGCAAAACTCACTACGCAGATTATTCACGAAGCACATAAAAGAGATGTAAAATACGGAATGGTAACCGCTTGTATCGGAGGAGGACAAGGAATCGCAGGTATATTTGAGATGTTATAGAAGTGTTAAGAAAATGATATAATAGGTTAATATTATATTAAAAAGCTTCCGTTATTGCCGGGAGCTTTTTTTGTTTATTATATTTACGGACGTTATTATATATATAATACTCTAAAAAGAAAAGAGTATTTCATTTTTTCGCATTGAGGGTTGATTCTCCTTTAGGAGTTAGTGGCAAAGGGCGAGTAAAGCGAAAAAATAAAATCCAACTAAAAAAATACTCTATTATGAAGTATATTCTATTTATATTGCTTTCAATATTTTCCATTGGTCTATCGGGTCAAGATGATAATATCGCTGATTCATCAAAAATCGTAATAAACCCGAAAAGAGCGTCGATGTTTTCTAAAAATGATGCAGGGGTAAAAGCATTCAGGTATTTATCCGGTAATACGCTTCAAAACAAAAGCTCTTATTTGAAATTTGGAGAAAGAATATTGTACAGCACATCTTTTGTATGGATACCAAATCAGGGGTATTACCGTGAAAATTGGCTTCATGAATTTACATGGTACAACAGCTTGTCCTTGAATATCAATAAATCTATTTATATTGGAGTTCATTATTTGTATATTTTCACCAAAGGTTCGACTATTTATACGGAAAGCCCAAGTGAACAATATGGTATTTACGGTTTTATTTTACAGTATGACTTTCTTCCCAGATTTGAAAATAGATTATATCTTGAAACTTCTTATAATAAAGGTGATTTTTGTCCTTGTGATGATGATCCGTATAAATTGCCTGATTTATCTTATTTGGGAATAGGATTTGGATATGATTTTCCATTGTTTAAGCGAATTAGTTTTAGGATAGGATTTACTAATTATATAGTGATAGATGACATTAAGGACAAAAGCAATTTCACACAGTATGTTTTAGGATTTAATGTCAACCTTGGTAAAAATTCTTATAGAACCGATATAAGTTTTCTTGAAATATTCAATTAGATTTTGATGAAAGTAATTCCTTTTATATTAGTCATGATAATGGTTCTTCTGGTCTCTTCTTGCTTTACACCTGAACAGGCATTGGAGAAAAAATGGTATAAGACGGCAATTAGGCTTTCGGCAAAACAGATAAAGCAAGGGAAAGATGTAGAACGCAATAAAAGGATATTGCAAACTGCTGCCGATCACATTATTTATAATGAAATCAAAAGCAAAAAAGCATTGGTTAATTCTCCTAAAGTAAAAGATTGGATTAAGGTACAGGATAGTTATTACAGGGTTTTAGAAGATTTAGGGAAAGCAAATATTTTATCAAATGGCGCAATACTTACAGAATATGATGAGATGTGTTCTATTAAAAAAGAATTGGATTTTAAGATAGTGGAGTACTATTATCAAAGAGGTGAAAAAATGCTGAGAAAATTTTATACCGAAGGTCAAAAATCATTTGCCAGAAGTGCATATTATGAATTTGCTAAAGCACTAAAACACGGAGCCAAACTGTATTACAATAACATAGATGCTATGATGGAAGAAAGTCATAAAAACGGTACTGTTTACTATATTGGTGACACACATATAGTCGGTTCATCATTTTTTTTAAAACCCCTACCTCGCAATGCCGATTTTGAACCTGATTGTGATATTGACATTGATTTTGGCAGTCACAGTTTTAGCACTTCGACAACCAGCAGTTCAAGAGATTATACAGATGAAGTCATTGTAGGAAGAGAAGAGGTAAAAGACACTTCAGGTAATATATCTTATAAGAATATTTATGAGGAGATAAAAGCAACTGTTACTACAATAACGATAACAGTCACAGCTAGCACATGGACAAGTATAAATTCCAGAGATTTATCAGGCCAATGTACCGTTTCAAGTGAATCATTTCACACCTCCGTATCCGAAGATTGTGAAGAAATAGAGATAAGCGGTGACAGCAGAGCCGTTCCTGCGGGTATTACCGAAAAATCGTGTTCAAGATTTTCGATGGAAAGCAATCTTAGTAGTGATCTAGATAGAAAAGTTGATAGCAAATTGTATTGGAAGTTTTAGAATAATTACTTCAGATCTTTCAATAAATCCAGTAAATCAAATGCATCAGTATGGTACTTAGAATCTTTAGTTATTTTGTTTAAATATAATTTTGCTTTATCGTATTTTGATTTTTTAATTGCAGATATAGCTCCTATAAATAATATCCGGTCTGAGATAGTATTATTTTCCCTTAAATCATTATCAATATTATTGACAATAGTGCTATATTCCTTTTCGATATAATAATTGCTAAATTGATTTTCTTGGTAACTTAAGCTGGGGTTCGCAGAAAGATTATATTTATCTATTAATTTATTTATTTTAATATAATTCTCATTTACTCCTTTGGTCGAAATTGAATAATTATTGCTTATATATGTATTTTTTGTATAAAAGTGGTAACTAAATACTCCAATCAATATAAAAATAGATGCTGCTGAAACAATGGAATATACATGTTTGTGTAAATAGAAAATTGGGCTTTTGTCTTCCTTTTGGATATTTTCTTTAATAATTCCACGCCATTTATGTTCAAAGTCCAATTCATCTTTTTTCTCAAAAAAACCTTTCATCATTGAGCTAACTTCTCTTTCAGACATTTCGTTCTTAATAAATCTTTTTATCATTTCTATATCGTTTTTATATCGTTTTACTAATCAAATTCCTTGCTTTTTAATAATATCGCTCTAAGTCTATCAAGGCATCTTTCATTTCTTTTTCGTATTGCGCTTTCACTTTTACCCAATTTTTTCGCAATTTCATAAAATCCTAAGTCTTTTTCATATAGATTCTCCAAAACTTCCACACATTCTTTACTTAGCTTTTCATATGCATTTCTTAAAATCATTAGCTGATCTTGGTCATATATTTCTTTTGGTTCATTTATTATCGACTCGCCAATCAAAGTACTACTCAGATAAATATGATTTTTTGTTTTTCTTTTTATTCGAGCGTATTCCTGAAAAAGAATCTTATTAAATAGCGCATCTAATGCTCCATATTTTATTTTTCCGTCAATTAACCTTTTTCTAAATGTGAGTAAGGTTTCCATTGCAGCATCTTCTATATCTTCATTGTCGTTTTTGTATTTCAATTTAAGCTTTTTTATCCCACGCCTAACAACCCTTTTGAATGTAATTTCAAAAAGCTTTTCATCTCCATTTTGCAAGTCTTTAACTAATTTGTCAAAATCATCCTTAGGCAGCCCCAAATTCAAATTCATAATTGCATATTAATAATTCATAGTACGCAAATGTAGAATTTTATTACCACAAATCAAATTACTCTATTTTTATTTTTATCATTTAATTTCGTTTTTTTTAAGAAAGTTAGGTTTGTTGTTTAATATTGTACTAGAAAACAACAAACACTAACTTTAAGGAGTTGTTTCTTTTTATGAATAAGAAAATGTAAGTCCTTATAAATTGCAAGGCGCAATTGCTGGTGAATAAAATAATTTTGGTATCCCCCCCAAAAATTACATTATCAAAATTCCATTCATAAAAAAAGAGCCACTCTACAAGCTAAAGGAGAAATGTGTCGATTTTTGGACAGTTTAATCGCGGTATTTTTTGAATATATTATTTTGCAATCTGTATGCACTTGACGTAGAGGGTTAAATATTTTTAGTTTTTTTTGCACAAAAAAAAAATGAAAAAAAAGTGAAAAAAATTGTCCAAAAATCGGGGTTTTGCTCCTTATAGTAATTGAAGCGATTAACTTTATAAATTAAATATCTTATTATGAAAAATTCAACATTTATTTCTGTAATTCTATTTGTATTATTATTTTCTTTTAAACCTATTTTTTCTCAGAATATTTATAATCCGGAAAACCAGCAAAAGGAAACTGATGGATACTTGATATATTTTGAGTCTGATGTTCCACAAGCAAAAATAGACTCAATTATGGAAAGGTTTAATTCAAGTGAAATATGGATTACTACATATTCCAAAGTGAGATATTGGAAAGTTAATGATTTTCCATTTACTATCGATGATTCTGTGTCCATAGGAAATATTCAGGAACTTTTCGATACTTGGGTCAATGATAATGATGAGAAAGAGGAAAGTACTACTCATATTGGTAGTATTGAATACAATTATAAAATAAGAAAAGAAATTTCGGATATAGTATTGAGCGATGAAGACAATTACGAATCGGATCAATGTCCTGAATATTTTGATAATTACAATTTCGGAAACAGTCAAATTATCATTGATGTATTAGATACCGGTTTTGATTTTATCAACCAAGGAACAAACCCAATTTTTTCTAATATCAATGGGCAATACAATTTTGTACAAAATACTCAATTTGCGCAGGACGATAATGGGCACGGTACTCATATCAGTAGTATTATC
>JALVEE010000278.1 GCA_027008645.1 Saprospiraceae bacterium | reverse complement strand
TTTCTTCAAAAATGTCAATCATTACTTCGTCTTCTGCTTGTGGTTTTGATACGTTTTTATTCTTTTTTGCCATCTTTTTATTTATTTTTTTAAAACAGAGCGCAAAAATAAGTAAACTTTTATAATTTAGTAGATATTTTATAATTATTTATTGTATTATATAGATAAATATTCCATATCTATCAAAATTGGTTATTGATTTTTATAAAAATATAAACAAAATATGAATATACCTGTATTAAATAAATGAGGCTATCAAAACTAAAAATATCACAATTTAAGAATATCAGCAAAGTGGATATTGATTTGCATCCTACAATAAATGCCTTTACCGGGATGAATGGAATGGGGAAAACCAATATATTGGACACTGTACATTATTTGTGTTTTGCAAAAAGTAATTTTGGTAGAATAGAACGGAATAATGTGATGATAGGTGAAGATTTTTTTAGACTTGAAGGTCAATTTCTCAATTTTGATAAAAAATATGATATTGTAATAAAAGTGAAACCGCCGGGCTTGAAAGTTATTGAAAAAAATGGGAAGGCTTTCAAAAAAGTGTCTGAACATATTGGTGATTTTCCTTTGGTAATAATTGCTCCAAGAGATAAGAATGCTTTATTGGAAAATAGTGTGGATAGAAGAAAATTAATGGATAGAGCATTGTCCCAAACCGATAAAACATACTTAAATGCTTTAGTAGAATACAATAAATTGCTCAAACAGAGAAATGCTTTGTTGAAGAATAGTGATTTTGGTAATATAGATACACTATTATTGGATACTTATGATAAAAAAATCGCTCCTATTGTTGAATTGATTAGTTTGAAGAGGAAAGAATTTGTGAACGAAATTTTACCGGACTTTTTGCTTATGTATAAAGAAATAGCTTCGGATAAGGAAGCACCTGATTTGATTTACAAAAGTCAGCTTGAAAAAAGCAGCTATTTGGATTTGGTGAAAGACAGTTTTCAAAAGGATATGATTCTCAAAAGGAGTTCCTCCGGCATTCACAAAGATGATTTGGGATTTTTGCTTAACGGTCAGAGTTTGAAGTATTTTGCTTCTCAGGGACAATTAAAATCATATGCTTTGGCAATAAAACTGGCAGAATTTGCATTTTTAAAGAGAGTGAAGGGATTTGAACCGATAGTTATTCTTGATGATGTATTTGACAAATTGGACAAATCACGTGTTGAAAAATTGGTGTCTTTACTGTTTAATAAGAGTTTTGGACAAGTATTTATTTCGGATACTGATAAGGAAAGAGTTGAGAAAATATTTATTGATGCCAATGTAGATTACAAAATTTTTGAAGTGAAGGATGGGATTATTTCGAATTGATTAAATTGAATATTATGAAAAAAGTAATTGTTTTTTTTGTTGTATTATTAACGATATTCGCTTGCGAAAAGAATATTGAATCTTCAATTGAAGGGAAATATATTGGAGTAACTTATTCAGAATTCAAGAGATATAGTGATGATTTTGGTTTATATGTTTCAGATACCATTTATGCAGATACATTTATTGTAAAACTGATTGGGGATGATTCCATCTATATTAAAAATGGAATAAGTATAAATGAATTTCTAAAAAATGAAGACAATATTTATGGTTCTAGTAATGTGCGCAATGGGATTAAGTATGAATTTAGAAATGATAGTTTGTTTTATGATGCAAGGTCTTTTAGTGGAGCAGGCTCTGCTTACCGTAGTACTATGACAGCTTTTAAAGGGAGTAAAAGCAATTAGATTTAATTTGAAGAGTAACATTCTGCAAGTGTAATATGTTTTTGTAAGTAAAAATTGTGTTTTGAAGAAAAGAAAAGTTTATACAAATGAAGAAAAACTTTCCGATACTATTGGGGATTTTGTAAATCAGGAGCGTTTAAAACCTAAACTTCAAGAGATAAGTATAAATAAGGTTTGGAAAGATCTGATGGGCGAAATGGTCGATAGATATACCGCATCGCTGAAAGTAACAAATAATAAATTGATCATTTTGATTACTTCA
>JALVEE010000277.1 GCA_027008645.1 Saprospiraceae bacterium | reverse complement strand
GAGTATTGAACAAGAATAATAATATAAGAATTAATTGTAATGATTAATGGGAAGCATAGGACTCGAAAGCACGACTGCAAGGAGTGATTTGGAAGCCGGTTTGTAATTGAAAGTTTGAAGTTTCAGGTTTGAAGGTTTCAAGTTTCAAGTTTCAGGTTTACAGGTTTCAGGTTTACAGGTTTCAGGTTTTATGGGTGAGTGATAAGTGATGGGAGATAAGTGATGGTTTTTTCAGTAAAATAAGCGAAAGCATAGGACTCGAAAGCACGACTGCAAGGAGTGATTTGGAAGCCGGTTTGTAATTGAAAGTTTCAAGTTTCAGGTTTTATGGGAGATAAGTGATGGGGTTTTTAGTAAAATAAGCGAAAGCTTAGGACTCGAAAGCACGACTGCAAGGAGTGATTTGGAAGCCGGATTATAATCGAAAGTTTCAAGTTTCAGGTTTGAAAGTTTCAAGTTTCAGGTTTGAGAGTTTCAAGTTTCAGGTTTGAAAGTTTCAAGTTTCAGGTTTTATGGGAGATAAGTGATGGGAGATAAGTGATGGGGTTTTTAGTAAGATAAGCGAAAGCTTAGGACTCGAAAGCACGACTGGAAGGAGTGATTTGGAAGCCGACTTGTTAAGAAAGAATTAAAAAACCACGAATGTGGTTTAACGTAAATAGCCCATAGTGCAACTATGGGAAAGATGACAATAAGAATTAGAACCCCGAAGGGTGTTCAATGATATTCAAGATTTTCTGCTAGAAAAGATGCGGTTTGAGCAGTAGAGCAAGGTAAGAAGTAGGGAAGCGAGGTCAGAGACACTCGCTTATCATGTGAAGGGAGATAAGTGATGGTTTTTAGTAAAATAAGCGAAAGCATAGGACTCGAAAGCACGACTGCAAGGAGTGATTTTGAAGCCGGTTTTGAAATCAAGGGTTTAGAAGTTTCAAAATCTTAAATTAATTGATAACTTTGCAAGTGAGTGAATATCCATTTTATATATAAGGTTTTAGAAGCAGGGAAGCGAGGTCAGAGACGCTCGCTTATCAGGATGATTTTGAAGCCGGAAACTATGCTTTTTTGGATAATTAAATACAAAAAATATGGAAAAACTAAGAAGTAAAGGGTTAGAATCTTTGTATCAAAGAGAGAACTTGGAAAATTTCAAATTTGAAGATTTTAAAGAGTTACCGCCTATTACTCAATTGTTCTTTTATTATTACAATGTAGGTAGCAGCGATTGTATAGGAAACAATATTGTAAAATCTGATCGTTTAAATATACCGGAAAACGTACGTCTTTCAAATATTTATATCGATATGGATATATGGAATTACAAAGGAGAAATATTGGACGAGGGATATAGTTATGGGATTAATAATATTTTAAAATATGAAGATATAGTAAATAAGCAGAACTATGAAGAATTGAAATATGATATAGGAAGCTCCGATTATATTCTTATGGGATATGATGATATTAGTCAATGGTTATTGTTGGGTATTGAAGATTTCAATAAGGATGATTTGGTTATGGATGGTTCTAGCTTCGACGATGGGTATGCTAAAATAGCAGATAATATATTTGAAGTTTTTACTATGCTTCAAATATATTGGAGTGATAGGATTATTGATTGCATCAAGGATGATATTGATGATAAATACTCCGAAAAAGATATTTTTAGACAATGGGGAGATATAGATTGGCAATTGCGAGGACTGGGAACAGATGGCCAGATGCAAAAGAATAATACTCAGCTAGTAAAACGAGGGCTGGGGTTATTAAAACAGCGAGAGAATAATCCTGAAAAAATGGATGTATTGTTGGAAAAGCTTCCGTTTAGGACAAGTATATTTTATAAATATTATAGTACCGGCAGTTATAAGCAAATGTTTAATTTTGTACCGTACAGTATATCACTACCCGATGGTAGCGAAGGTTTGGTAGTCGAAGATAGATGGTGGGAAAACGAACCGGATATTGATTATCGTTTCGGTAGATTGCTGACAGTTGAAGAGTTGGTACAAGAGTTTGAGATATATACAAAGCAAGAGAAAGAATATCATAAAAAAGGTTTTGTTTTAATTGGGGAAATGGAAGATGCAGAAAATAAGCTGTTGTTGGATATTACAGATAAGGAAGCAGGAGCTATATGGTTATATGATAATGCCGGTGATTATAAAAAGCTATCAAATGATATCTTTCATTTGTTTACAAAAGTCAATAGATATTGGTCGGATAAAGATGTAGTGAAAGCTACAAATGGTTTAAAAACCGGAAAAGACCTATATCAAAATTTCGGGGAGAACTTTTGGCGAATAAGGTGAAAAATCACAATTTTACAAATACTCTACCGGATTATAGTCGTGCATCAATTTGAACACGCTTTCGGCAATATCTTCAGCATTTGGTTTAGAAAAATAATCTCCATCACTTCCATATGGTGGTCTATGGCTTTTTGCTGTTATTGTTATTGGTTTAGCATCCAAATATTCAAAAGCATTTTGGTCTTCTATTATCTTTTTTAGAATATATGAACTAGCACCTCCTGGGACATCTTCGTCAACAACAATCAATTTGTTTGTCTTTTTTATGGATTCCACAATGCTATGATTTCTGTCAAAAGGCAATAGTGTCTGTGCATCGATTAGTTCAATAGATATATTCTTTTCTTTTAGTAAAATGATTGCTTTTTCTACTTCTCTAAGTGTAGAACCATATGAAACTATTGTCACGTCTTTACCTTCTTGAAGTATTTCAGGGATGCCTATTGGGACGGTATATTCCCCTAGATTGTCCGGCATTTTTTCTCTTAGTCTGTAGCCGTTCAGGCATTCGATTATGATAGCCGGATCGTCGGATTGAAACATCGTATTGTACATTCCTGCTGCCTGCACCATATTTCTTGGAGTCAATATATATATACCTCTTAGGGAATTGATAAGCATTCCGAGTGGAGAACCCGCATGCCAAATTCCTTCAAGTCTATGTCCTCTGGTACGTATAATAGCCGGAGCCATTTGTTTGCCTCCTGATCTGTATCTCAATGTTGCCAGGTCATCAGATAGGGGAGAGTGTCCATAAATGAGGTAATCAAGATATTGTATTTCGGCAATCGGTCTGAATCCTCTCATCGCCAATCCAATCGCTTGTCCCATTATAGTCCATTCTCTGATGCCCGTATCAAAAATTCTGTCCTTTCCATATTTGGTTTGTAAGCCCGAAAACCCTTGGTTTACTCCACCTATCATTCCTACATCTTCTCCAAATGCTATAAGTCTATGATCTTGGTCAAACTTTTTGTCAAAGAAAGTATTTAAGATTTTGTGTCCCGGAATTGATTCGCTTTTCTCTGAATATATTTTTTTTATTTCTTTTATTTTTAATGCTGAATTTTTTGAATCGCTATAAAGATCCGTATGGTATTTTTGGTCAGCAGAATCAAAACTTTTTTCGATAAATCTTTCCAGTAGCAATATGTTTTTAGAGTTTTTACCGGATAGATGAAATTTTAACTTCCTGGCATTTTTTACCACATGATGAAAAAGAGGATTGATTGTAGCTTTTAGCTCATTCAAAAGGCTTTTGATTTTTTTGTCATTTGGAAAATCCTTTAAGAGCAGTTTGTAGATATTTGTTAACTCCGTCATTTCTTCTTTTACGTCAGAAATCAGATTATTCCAAGATTCTTTTTTCTTTAGATTGACATATTCCTTTGCTTTTGATTTTAGAGTGCTGATTGTTTCTTCATCGGCATAATTATTTTCAAGAATCCACTTTGTGAACAGCTTTATAGGATCGTTTTCTTTTTCCCACAATAGTCTCTCCTTTGATTTGTATCTTTCGTGTGATCCTGATGTAGAGTGTCCCAAAGGTTGTGTCACCTCGATGACATGTATCAATACCGGTACATGTTCTTTTCTGCATTTATCCGTAGCTTCTGTAAATGTTTTGATCAAACCTGCATAGTCTCCTGCTTTGGCCTTGTACATGTATATACCATTGGAATCTTTTTCTTTTCTAAACCCCTCTAATGCTCTGGAAATATCACCTTTGGTTGTTTGTCTTTCTTTAGGAACTGAAATGCCATACCCATCGTCCCAAACAACAACGGCAAGAGGAACTTTTTTTACTGCTGTAGCATTCATTGTTTCCCAAAATGCACCTTCGGAAGTGCTTGCATCCCCTATGGTAGCAAAACAAATTTCCTGACCGTTTTTTGAAAAGTTCTCGATATTGTCAATACCATCAATGTCCCTGTATTTTTTTGATGCCAAAGCCAAACCAAAAGCTCTTGGCATTTGTCCGGCAGTTGATGAAATATCAGCGGAAATATTGTATCGTTCTGTGTGTTTTGTCCATTGTCCGTCTTTATCGATAAATGCTGTCGCGAAGTGATTGTTCATTTGACGTCCTTTGGAAAAAGGGTCTCTTTTAGAATCTGCATAAAGTTGTGCAAAAAAGTCATTGATAGTATATAGACCTTTGCTAAACATAAACGTTTGATCTCTATAATATCCGGCTCTGAAATCACCTTTATTAAAGACTTTTGCCATTGCCAGCTGAGCTACTTCTTTTCCATCCCCGAGAATCCCGAATTTGGCTTTTCCTGATAAAACCTCCTTTCTACCTGCTATGCTCGCTTCTCTACTAACCATGGCTATCCACAAATCTTCTAAAATTTCGTGATTTGTTTTATTTGTGTTAATCTTAGCAAATGTGTCAAAATCCAGCATAGTAAATTTAAGTTTAATCTTGTATCAAAAGGTTTGCAAAAGTACGATATAATTTTTAATTATTCTAAATAACGGCCATCTATGTTTGTATTTTGGAGAATATAAAAAAAGGCTGCCTTAATAAGACAGCCTCTCTCTCCATTTTTTAACTATAAAAAATATTTATTACTCACTCACTTCTTCATAGTCAACGTCTGTTACTTCGTCATCGCTATTTCCTCCTTGATCGTTTGATCCGGTATTAGCTCCTGCTCCTGCAGTCGGGTCTTGACCTTGAGCTCCGCCTGCTCCTTGGTACATCTCTTGGCTTGCAGCTTGCCAAACTTCATTCAATTTGGCTGTGGCTGTTTCTATTTTTGCCAAATCTTGTGCTTTATGAGCTTCTTTTAACTCTTCAAGGGCAGATTCGATAGCAGATTTTTTATCGGCAGGAACTTTGTCACCATATTCTTTCAACTGTTTTTCGGTTTGGAAAATCAATCCGTCAGCGGCATTCAATTTATCCACTTTTTCTCTTTCCAACCTATCTGCTTCAGCATTTGCTTCTGCTTCTTTTTTCATTCTTTCGATTTCAGCATCTGTCAATCCGGTTGATGCTTCGATGCGAATATGTTGTTCTTTTCCTGTGCCTTTATCTTTTGCGGTAACTTTTAGTACACCGTTTGCATCAATATCAAATGAAACTTCGATTTGAGGAGTAGCTCTTGGTGCAGGAGGAATACCGTCTAAGATAAATTTACCGATACTTCTATTGTCTTTTGCCATTGGTCTTTCACCTTGGAAAACATGTATTTCTACAGAGGGTTGATTGTCAACAGCAGTTGTATATGTTTTAGTTTTCTTTGCAGGAATAGTTGTATTTGCTTCAATCACTTTGTCAAATACCCCTCCCATTGTTTCGATTCCTAATGACAATGGTGTAACATCAAGCAACAGTACATCTTTTACATCACCACTCAATACACCTCCTTGTATTGCAGCACCAAGACCAACAACTTCATCAGGGTTAACCCCTTTGTGTGGTTTTTTGCCAAAAATCTTTTCTACAGTCTCTGCTACTAATGGAACTCTTGTTGATCCACCGACCAAAATAATCTCATCAATATCACTTGCTTTCAATCCGGCATCTTTAAGTGCAGCTTGGCAAGGAGCCATTGTTCTTGAGACCAAATCACCGATTAATTGTTCAAACTTCACTCTACTCAACTTGGTAACCAAGTGTTTTGGTACTCCATCTACAGCTGTTATATAAGGTAGATTTATATCAGTTGTGGTTGAAGATGATAATTCTATCTTAGCTTTTTCCGCAGCTTCTTTCAATCTTTGAAGAGCCATTGGATCTTTTCTGAGATCAATATTTTCAGATTTCTTAAATTCATCTGCCAACCAATCGATAATCTTCTTGTCAAAGTCGTCTCCACCTAAGTGAGTATCCCCATTTGTTGATTTTACTTCGAATACTCCATCTCCAAGATCAAGGATTGATATATCGAAAGTACCTCCACCAAAATCGTACACAGCTATTGTTTGGTCTCCATCTTTTTTGTCCAATCCGTAAGCAAGAGCTGCTGCCGTTGGTTCATTAATTATCCTTTTCACCTCCAATCCTGCAATTTTACCTGCTTCGATTGTGGCCTGTCTTTGAGAGTCGTTGAAGTATGCAGGCACGGTTATGACAGCTTCTGAAATACTTTGTCCTGTAAATTCTTCAGCGGTCTTTTTCATTTTTTGAAGAATCATCGCAGAGATTTCTTGAGGAGAATATTCTCTATCTCCAATTTTAATTCTTACTGTGTCATTAGAACCCTTTACCACTTCATAAGGTACTTGGTCTATTTCATTTTTTACCTCTGAATACCTTCTTCCCATAAATCTCTTAATAGAAGCAATAGTCCTTTGAGGATTTGTTATCGCTTGCCTTTTTGCTGAATCACCAACCTTTATTTCTCCATTCTCAAGAAATGCCACTACGGAAGGGGTTGTTCTTCTTCCTTCCTCATTTGTGATAACTACCGGTTCTTTACCTTCGATAGTTGCAACAACAGAATTGGTAGTTCCTAAGTCTATTCCTATTATTTTACCCATTTTTTATATGTTTTTATTATTTACAAATTTTCAAATTACTCTTACATATTATCAATAGTCGTACCAATAGGAATTATTGTCAAAAATGACAAAAAGCTATGACAAATATTAAGAAAAACACTAATTTGATATTTTGGTGTCTGTCAAAATGGCGTTTTTTTTGTTTTTCTATATGAATCCCCAATCTTTCATCCATTCGTCATTGTAAAACTTACTTAGGTATTTGGCTCCATTGTCCGGAATTACTGTTACGATTACTGCGGGTTCTTTTAGGGTTTTTGCCAATTCCAAAGCTCCCCAAACATTTACGCCGCCTGTTCCTCCACCAAAAATGCCTTCTTCTTTTGCCAGTTTTCTAGCCATTCCAAAAGCTATTTTATCATCGAATTGAAACATTTCATCTACTATTGAAAAATCCATTGCTTTTGCGATATGGTCTTCGCCAATACCTTCCACTTGATAGGAGCAACTGCCTTCTGTATTTATCTTTCCTGTCTTGAAATACTCATAATATATAGACCCGATTGGATCAGGCATAATCACTTTGATATCCGGGTTTTGTTCTTTTAGGTATTTGCCAACTCCGCTGATAGTTCCTCCTGTACTTCCTGAAGCGACAAAGTGGGTCACTTTACCTTCTGTTTGTTTCCATATTTCCGGACCTGTAGAAAGATAATGTGCTTCGGGATTTTTAGGAGAGTCGTATTGATCCAGTCTAAAGCTGTTAGGTATTTCTTTTGCCAATCTTTTAGCAGTATTGACATAATGATCAGGAGAATCTGGGGCAGCTGAAGTAGGTGTGACTACTATTTCCGCTCCGAATGCTTTTAGTGCATTTTGCTTTTCTATGCTGACTTTATCAGGCATTGTCAAAATAGCTTTATATCCTTTTAACGCTGCTGTCATAGCTACAGCAGCTCCTGTATTGCCGGATGTGTTTTCTACAATTGTTCCTCCGGGTTTGAGCAAACCTCTTTTTTCAGCATCTTCAATAATATGCTTCACAATTCTATCTTTGACTGAACCGCTTGGATTGAAAAATTCCAGTTTTACATATATATCGATATGCGGATAAGGATTAATTTTTTGTAATTTGACTAAGGGAGTGTTCCCTACGGTATCGATTAAATTATAAGCTTTCATTTGTATGTATTTATATTAGGTGCGCAAAGGTATAAAGTTCTAAGTGGTTTTTGTTAAATGGTGAAAAATATTTTAAGTTTTGATCTTAATATGATATGGTTTTGATGTACTAAACTAAGTGAGAATGTAGTCTAAAGGA